>VGEB01000022.1 GCA_016869435.1 Alphaproteobacteria bacterium
GGCGCTCGCAAAGCGCATGGCGAACGCCGTCCCATCGAACGAGCATCTTGCTCAAACCGCGAAAGCCGCATAGCATTCAGGCCAGCAACGCCGATTTCCGCTTTTCAACATCAAGCGGGACATCCCCCCACCGGATGGCGATATAGAATGCGAATTGAAAATTGCTATTGACGGGATACGCGCCAGATTTATGTCCAGGTGGGATCCGCCGCCTCCAGGGGTAATCTGATGATGAAATCCGGACCACAACTCGTTGCTCGTCTCGAGACGGACAATTCCAGCGCGCCAGTCGTCGTCGAGTCGGGCGGCAAGCAACATTATCGCATCGATTTCGAAGTCCGAAACGCACCCAAGGACGCGTATGCTGCGACCTTCGAGCTTGACGCCGACACCTATTACAATCCGGTCAGGACGCTCCGGCCCGACAACGATGGCGCCTTTCGCCTCAGTACCTCGACCTACGGCGACTATGACGTCAAGGTCTTGCTCCGAACTAGCGAAGGTGATGTGCCTCTTTCGAGCAGCGTGCGCAATGCCCTGGAAAAATCTCGCGACGAAATGAGCGCCGGGCCGATGGTCGACGACGCGATTGCCTACATTGCGGGACATTAATCGCCGTCCCCCTCTAGACGCGGCTTGTCGCTCTACCACAGCCGCTCACTCCGGCGGTTCAACACATCCGCCTCGCGCAGATCGAGTTCGCGCTCGATGCGGCGGCGCGCTTCGTCCTTGAGTTTGCCTTCCCGCAACATGTCGTTGATCAGATTGCGCTCCTCGTCGATGAGCAGCAGTTCGACCTCATCGTGACGCTCCGCCACCACGCGGCGCTCTTCCTGGATGTCGCACTTCATCCGGACGCGCGATGAAAAATATTCCTGCTGTTCGCGAAGCGTCAGCATCGCTTCTTCAGGAATGTCATTCTCCGCGCTAAGACTCGCGAGTTTTGCGCTCGACGCCTCGATCGCGGCGTGGCGGGCGCGCAGCTCCTCGGCGCGGTGGAGAAGGCGCTCCTGCATGCCGGCTTTGGCGAGACCGAGTTTGCGGATGATCCAAGGCAGCGCGGCCCCCTGGAAGACGAGCGTCACCATCACGACGAAAAAGGTGATGAAAAAAATCGCGTCGCGATAGGGAAACCGCTCGCCCTGCGCCGTCGCCAGCGGGATCGCCAACGCCGCGGCGAGCGAGACGATTCCGCGCACCCCGGTGAAGGAAATGATGAAGGGCCACTGCCAAGGCGGCGAGGGATCGCGGCGGGCGAGCGACGGAATGAGCCAGCGCGGCAGATAGGTGATGGGATACATCCAGACGAAGCGCGCCAAAATCACGACAAGGGAGACGACTGCTGCAGAAATCGCAAGCTCTTGGAGCGAATAATCCCTTACGCGCGCGAGCAGCGTTTGCGCTTGCAAGCCCGTGAAGAGAAAGACCAGGCTTTCGATCAGGAACAGGAAAAAATCCCAGAAGAACACGCCCTGCAGGCGCGTCGCGGCGCCGATCAGCCTCGGCCCGTTCCAGCTGATGTAGAGGCCGGTCGTCACGGTCGCGATGACGCCCGAACCGCCGAGATGTTCTGGCGGCCAATAGGCGAGGAACGGCGTGATCAATGACAGCGTGATTTCGATGCGTGGATCGCGCATGAGGCGTCGCAGCCGCAGCATCATCCAGCCGACGATGGCGCCCCAAACGAACTCGCCGACAACAATGGCGACGAATGTGCCGCCCGCCTGCGCCGCAGAAAAGGCGCCGACGCTGACAGCCGCCACGGCGAAGCGATAGAGAACCAGCGCCGTGGCGTCATTGGCGAGGCCCTCGCCCTCCAGGATCACGAGGATGCGCCGCGGCAATTGCATCCGCCGCGCAATGGCGAGCGGCGCGACGGCGTCGGGCGGCGACACGATGGCGCCGAGCAGGAAACCGACCGTCAAAGGCCAGCCGAGCAGCCAATTCATCGCCAGCGAAACCGAAACGGCGGTGAAGACGACGCCGCCGACGGCGAGCAGGAGTATCGGCCGCAGATTGAACTTGAATTCCCGCCAGCTCATGTTGATGGCGGAAATGTAAATCACCGGCGGCAGCACGAGCAGCAACACGAATTGCGGCTCGAGCACAAAGGGCGGCACGCCGGGAATGACGGCGATCAGCACGCCCGCGGCGACGAGCAGGATCGGCGAGGCGACGCCCGAGCGCAGGGCGATGAAGGCGACGAACGCCACCGCCGCCAGAAGAAAGACGAGTATTTGCAGACCCGCGAGCATGCGTCCCCCTATAGCCCCGCGCTGACGCGAGGCGCGCTCGCCGGAGCCAAGCCTAGAGTTTTCGAAGCGCCACTTCCTCGACCTTGTGATCGGCGTCCTTCGTCAGGATCAAACTTGCGCGCGGACGGGTAGGAGCGATGTTCTGGCGCAAATTCTCGAGATTGATGCGCGTCCAGATGTCCTTGGCGACGCGCGTCGTCTCCTCTTCGTCGAGATCGGCATAGACCCGGAAGTAAGATTGCGGATCGCGAAACGCCGTCTGCTGGAGACGCCGGAATCGCTCCACATACCATTGCTCGAGCACGTCTTCGGGGGCGTCGAGATAGACCGAGAAATCGAAAAAGTCAGAAACGAAGGGAATCTCGCGGCCGCCGCGCAGACGCGGCGCCAGAAGGACGTTGACGCCCTCGACAATGAGAATGTCTGGCCGATCGACGCAGGCCGCCTCGCCTTCGATGACGTCATAGGTCATATGCGAATAGACCGGCGCGCAGACGTTGCGCCGCCCCGCCTTTACGTCGGACAGAAATCGCAGCAGCGATTTATTGTCGTAGCTTTCGGGAAAGCCCTTTTTGTCCATCAGTCGTTCGGCTTCGAGGACTCTGTTGGGCAGGAGAAATCCGTCGGTGGTGACGAGCTCCACTTTCGGCGTGTTCGGCCAGCGAGAGAGCAGCGCGCGCAGCACGCGCGCGGTCGTGGATTTTCCCACAGCGACGGAGCCCGCAACGCCAATGATATAGGGAACCTTGCCGTCCTCGGCCCCGAGAAAGCGCTGCGTCGCTTTGAACAGGCCTTGCGTCGCCGCGACATAAAGCGCGAGCAGTCGCGACAGCGGCAGGTAGATTTCAATGACTTCTTCGAGTGAGATCGGGTCGTTGAGCGATTTCAGCCGGGCGAGATCGTCGAGCGTCAGCGTCAGCGGCGTATCGGCGCGCAGGGCCGCCCATTCGGCGCGCGTAAAGTGCCGATATGGAGACAGGGCTTCATTGTTGGGGACGAGTTCCGCCGCCGTCATCCATTGGCTCCGCGGCCGGCTTTCTCGGCGAGGCCCGACTGGCTGGTGCGCCGCTCCAATTCGCGCAACACGTCGTCGAGCGAGACATCGCCCGCTTCAAGCATGACGAGCAGATGATAGAGCGTATCGGCGGCTTCATTGACGAGCGCCGGGCGGTCGCCCTCGATCGCCGCGATCACCGTTTCGACCGCCTCTTCGCCGAATTTCTTGGCGATCTTCGGCATGCCGGCGTCCAGTAGGGTCTTGGTATAGGAGGTCGACGCGCTGTCGTTGCGCCGCGATCTGATCAGCGCCGCGAGGTCGTCAAGGGTGAATGTCGTCATGCCGTCACCTCAAGACCATCGAGGCGCATCGGCAGTCCCGCCGCGGCCATGTGAAGCTTCGCCTGCGGGATCGAATATTCGCCGAAATGGAAAATCGACGCGGCGAGCACAGCGCTCGCATGGCCTTCCTTGACGCCGGCGACGAGGTGATCGAGCGTTCCGACGCCGCCGGAAGCGATGACCGGCGCATGCACCGCGTCGGCGACGGCGCGCGTGAGCGCGATATCGAAGCCGCTTTTCGTCCCGTCGCGATCCATAGAGGTCAGCAGGATTTCGCCGGCGCCGAGGTCAGTCACCTCCCGCGCATAGTCGACGGCGTCGATCCCTGTCGGGCGGCGCCCGCCGTGGGTGAAGATCTCCCATCGTCCATCCGCGACGCGCTTAGCGTCAATGGCGACGACGATGCATTGCGCGCCGAATTTTTCCGAAGCTTCGCGAACGAAGCTGCGATTGGCCACGGCGGCCGAATTGATCGAGACCTTGTCGGCGCCTGCGAGCAGCAGATTGCGGATGTCGTCGAGCGTGCGTACGCCGCCGCCGACGGTCAGCGGCATGAAGCAGGCTTCCGCCGTGCGCTGCACGACATCGAGCAGAATGCCTCGATTTTCATGGCTGGCGGTGATGTCAAGAAAGCAGAGCTCGTCGGCGCCGGCGGCGTCATAGGCGATGGCGCATTCGACCGGATCGCCGGCGTCGCGCAAATCGACGAAATTGACGCCTTTAACGACGCGGCCTTCTTTTACGTCCAAACAGGGAATGACGCGCGCCTTGAGCATCACGCGTTCTCCGTCGCCGTGCGGGCGCGCCGAATCATCGCCAGCGCCTGCGCCGGATCGAGCCGCCCATCATAGAGCGCCCGGCCGGTGATGGCGCCGGCCAGCTTGCGGCAATCTGGCTGCAGCAATCGCTCCACATCGGCGAGCGAAGCGAGGCCGCCCGAGGCGATGACGGGTATCGTCAAGGCGTCGGCGAGCGCCAGCGTGGCCTCGATATTGAGGCCAGTCAAAACGCCGTCGCGGGAAATGTCGGTGTAGATGATGGCGCTGACGCCGGCGTCTTCGAAGCTCTTGCCGAGATCGAGCGCCGACATGCGCGTCGCGCGCGCCCAGCCGTCGACCGCGACGCAGCCGTCCTTGGCGTCGACGCCGACGGCGACGCGGCCCGGATGAACGCGGGCCGCCTCGCGCACGAAAGACGGATCTCTGACCGCCGCGGTGCCGATGATGACGCGCGCGACGCCTTTATCCAGCCAGCGCGACAGCGTGCGCATGTCGCGAATGCCGCCGCCGAGCTGCACCGGTATCGTCAGCGCCGTGAGAATGGCTTCGACCGCCTTGGCGTTGCGCGGCGCGCCAGCGAAGGCGCCGTCGAGATCGACCACGTGGAGATATTCGAATCCGACCTGCTCGAAGGCGCGCGCCTGCTCGGCGGGATCGTCGTTGAACACGGTCGCGCGGTCCATGTCGCCCTGGGCGAGGCGCACGCACTGCCCTTCCTTCAAATCGATTGCTGGAAACAGGATCACGGGCGCCACCCAAGGAAATTGCCGATCAACGCTAGGCCGAGCCTCTGGCTTTTTTCGGGATGAAACTGCACGCCGACCAGATTGTCTCGGGCGACAGCCGCGACAAGCGGCGCGCCATAGTCGGTCGTCGCCAAGATATGCTCCGGCGCTGACGGCGTGAGCTGAAAAGAATGCACGAAGTAAGCGTGCAAGCCGCGCTCTCCCAGCGGCACGCCGGCAAACAGCGGATGTTCGCGGCGCAAGGTCAAGGTATTCCAGCCCATGTGGGGGATTTTCAACGAAGGATCGGCGGGCGCGATCGCCCCGACGTCGCCGGGAATCCAGCCGAGGCCCGGCGATTCTCCATGCTCGAGGCCGCGCGCGGCCATAAGCTGCATGCCGACGCAAATGCCCAGGAACGGCCGGCCGCGGTCGATAACCGCCTCCTGCAGGGCGGCGTAAAGCCCATCGATCGCCATCAGGCCCCGCCTGCAATCGGCGAAAGCGCCGACGCCCGGCAGAACGACGCGCTCGGCGGCGCGCAGGACCTCAGGATCGCTGGTGACGCGAATATCGGCCGGTCCCTGCGACTCGCGCGCGGCGCGTTCGAAAGCTTTCAAGGCGGAATGTAGATTGCCCGACCCATAGTCGATGATCGCCGTCGTCAAGGCGCGGGCCCCCGAGCGATGTCTTCCTTGGCGATGGGCTCAGCCGAACGATGGCGAAGGAAGAAAACCGTCTCCGCCTCGTCAATGTCCTCGCCGACGACAAGATCCCGCTCGACATAGCCGCGACGCGCCAAATTCCAGCCAACGAGCCGACCGCCTTCGAAGCCGAGCCAGACGGCAAGCGCAAGCGTCAGCCAATATATCGCCTCGCGCGACACCCGCAGTTTCCAGGCGAGGAGCGCCAAGGCGACGAGAAGGAGCGTCCACAGGCCGGCGACGATCCAGGCGCGCCGCCAGGCAAGCCAGAACGGACCGAAGACGAACGCCGGCCAGGAGAAGCCGTCGCGCAGAAAGACGATCCTATCGGGCGCGGGAAGTTGGCCCGACGCCGTTCGCGGAACATGAACAGTGAATATGGCCATCGGCCGTCCCCTCGTCGGCGTCACGCGCCTGTTGTCAGGCGGTGAGCGTTCCCTTCGTGGAGGGCGCTTCGCCCTGCGTGCGGCGAGGATCGATCGCGACCGCCTTGCCGAAGGCCCGGGCGAAGCCCTTGAAGGCGCTTTCAGCGATATGATGGCTGTTGACGCCGCGCAGGCACTCGATGTGCAGCCCGATCCGGGCGTGAACCGCGAAGGCCTGGAAGAATTCGCGCATCAATTCCGTGTCGAAGCCGCCGATCCGCTGCGCCGGAAAGGAAACGTCGTAAACGAGAAACGGACGGCCGGAAACGTCAACGACGACGCGGGTCAACGCCTCATCGAGCGGCACATGCGCGTCGCCATAACGGGAAATGCCCATGCGGTCGCCGAGCGCGCGATCCACCGCCTGGCCGACGGCGATGCCGACGTCCTCGACCGTGTGGTGGCCGTCGATGTGCAGATCGCCCTCGGCGCGCACCGTCAGATCCAGCGGCGCGTGACGGGCGATCTGGTCGAGCATGTGATCGAAAAAGCCCAACCCCGTCGAAATCTCCGACCGGCCGGCGCCGTCGAGGCTGACGGCCACGGAAATTTTCGTTTCCTTCGTATTGCGCTCGATCGTCGCGCTGCGCATGTCCTGCCTTTTTCGGGTTCCGCCGGCGATTCCGGCGGCTGCGGCCCAAGCGGCCGGCTTGTATCAATTTTGTCCCGGATAAGCCACCGGACCCGCTTCCGCGTCAAGGAGAAGCGAGATGCGCGCCAACGGAAGTCTCCTCTCGGCAAATAGGCGGCAAAACCCGAGAACGGTCCTTCTCTTCGCATTGATTCCCCGCCCAAGCGCAACCACGGCGATATGTCCGGCGGCGGAAGATGCTTATAGCTTCGCAGCCAAGCCCTAAGAAGACGCTTACGCGCGCATATTGCCGCAGCGCCCGAGGGCTTTAACAAGTCGAAGCCAATAAGGAGGTTCAAGCTCATGCGGAATAGACTTCCTGTCGCCCTGGCCGTGACGGCGATGGTCTCTCAAACGGCGGCCGCCGAAGCCTGGCGGGACGGCTTCGTCTCGCGCGTCGAAGCGCTGGCGCTGATTCAATCGCTCAACGCCTCGCTGCTCGCGAGCCGCAGCGCGACGGCGACGCTCGAGAAGTGGTGCGCCGACCACAAGATGGCGGCTGAGCCCAAACTCGTCGCGCGGCGCGTCGCCGGAATCGAGAAGCCGCCGAGCGAGGAGACGCGCCGTCGGCTTGAAGTCGGCGCCGAAGAGCCGGTGAAATATCGGCGCGTGCAGCTCGCCTGCGGCGAACATGTGCTGTCGGAAGCCGACAATTGGTACGTGCCCGGACGGCTTTCCGACGAAACAAATCGCGCGCTGGAAACGACAGAAGCGCCCTTCGGCAAGGCGATCGCCCCGCTTCAGCCGTTTCGGCGCACGATCGAAATGAAAATGCGCTGGTCGCCCTTGCCTGATGGGTGGGAGGTCTCCGCTGCCGCCGCCGCGCCGGCAAAGGCGAACGGCGCTCTCGCGATCCCGCACGACCTCTTCGAACACACGGCGGTCGTGTATGCGCGCGATCAACGTCCCGTCTCCGAGGTGCACGAGACCTATACGCGCGAGATTCTTGATTTTCCCGCGCCCGCCGCGCCGCGCGATTGACCGGGTCGCGGCGGCCGCCGCTGCGGCCTTGCTCAAACGCCCGCAGAACCTTACATCGGCTGAACGTCTCAGGCTGGATAGGCGAATGGATAGCGAACAAAACCGCTCGGCGGCGATGCATGCGACGACCATCATTCTCGTCAAGAAGGCGGGAGAGACGGTGATCGCCGGCGACGGTCAGGTCAGCCTCGGCCAAACGATCATGAAGGGCAACGCCAAGAAGGTGCGTCGTCTCGGCAAGGGCGACGTCATCGCCGGATTCGCCGGCGCCACCGCCGACGCCTTCACGCTCTTCGAACGGCTTGAATCGAAGCTTGAGCAATATCCCGGACAATTGATGCGCGCCTGCGTCGAACTAGCCAAGGACTGGCGCATGGACCGCTACCTTCGGCGCCTCGAAGCGATGATGCTTGTCGCCGACAAGAACGTCGGCCTCGTCCTCACCGGCTCCGGCGACGTTCTGGAGCCCGAAGGAACAGGCGAAGGCGCGGTGGCCGCGATCGGTTCGGGCGGAAACTACGCGCTCGCGGCCGGACGCGCCCTGCTCGATTCGCCGCTCGACGCCGAAACCATCGCGCGGCGGGCGATGGTCATCGCTTCCGAGATTTGCGTTTACACCAACCAGAATGTGGTGGTGGAGAAAATATAGGGCAGTCGGCATTCGGCAGTCGGAAATGGAATGATACGACTGCCAACTGCCGACCGCCTACTGCCCACTGCCGTTCCGAGGTAACTCCCCATGGCCGAATTCTCGCCGCGCGAGATCGTTTCCGAACTCGATCGCTTTATCGTTGGGCAAAGTGACGCGAAGCGCGCCGTGGCGATCGCGCTGCGCAACCGCTGGCGGCGGCTGCAGCTCGAAGGCCAGATGCGCGAAGAGGTGCTGCCCAAGAACATCCTCATGATCGGCCCGACGGGCTGCGGCAAGACCGAAATCGCGCGCCGCCTCGCGCGTCTCGCCAGTGCGCCATTTCTGAAAGTCGAAGCGACGAAATTCACCGAAGTCGGCTATGTCGGGCGCGACGTCGAGCAGATCGTGCGTGACCTCATCGAGGTCGCCATCGTGATGGTCAAGGAGCGCCGCCGCAAGGACGTGCAGGCGCGCGCCCAGCAGGCTGCAGAGGAGCGCACGCTCGACGCCCTCGTCGGCCCGGCGGCCTCGCCCAGCACGCGCGAAACCTTCCGCCGAAGGCTCCGCAGCGGCGAACTCGACGATAAGGAGATCGAAGTCGAGCTGACCCAGTCGGGCTCCTCGATGCCGATGTTCGAACTGCCGAACATGCCCGGCGCCAGCGTCTCCGCCTTTTCGCTCGGCGATATTTTCGGCAAGGCGATGCAACGCGGCAAGGCGCGCAAACTCTCGGTGAAGGAGGCGCAGGGGCCGCTCGTCGCCGAGGAAAGCGACAAGCTGATCGACCAGGAGGCGAGCGTCCGCGAGGCGATCAACGAGGTCGAGAACAACGGCATCGTCTTCATCGACGAGATGGACAAAATCTGCGCGCGCGAAGGGCGCGGCGGCGCCGACGTGTCGCGCGAAGGCGTGCAGCGCGATCTACTGCCGCTGATCGAAGGCACGACTGTCGCGACGAAGCACGGGTCCGTGAAGACCGACCATGTGCTGTTCATCGCCTCGGGCGCCTTCCATGTGGCGAAGCCCTCCGACCTGCTGCCGGAACTTCAGGGGCGGCTGCCGATCCGCGTCGAGCTCGCCTCACTGAACGAGGACGATTTCCGCCGCATACTGACCGAAACCGAGGCCTGCCTGACGAAACAATATTCAGCGCTGATGGGCACCGAGGGGGTGATTCTCGAATTCGCGCCCTCCGCCGTCGACGCCATCGCCAAGGTCGCCGTGCAGGTGAACACTTCGGTCGAGAATATCGGCGCGCGGCGCCTGCAGACGGTGATGGAGCGCGTGCTCGACGACATCAGCTTCTCGGCGTCGGACCGCGCCGGCGAGAAAATCGTCATCGACGGCGGCTATGTCGAAGAGCACATCGGCGATCTGGCGAAGAACAGGGATCTGAGCCGGTTTATTTTGTGACGTACGCGACACTTGCGCCAGGGGCCACGGTTCGCCATAAGACCGGCCAAACTCAAAAACCTTGGCCTATCCCATGTCAACTTTCCCTCAGCGCGTCTTCTCGGGCGTGCAGTCCACCGGCAATCTGCATCTCGGCAACTATCTCGGCGCGATCGTCAAATTCGTCGAGCTGCAGAAGAGTTTCGACTGCATGTATTGCGTCGTCGACCTGCATGCGATCACCGTGCCGCAGGACCCGATCGCGCTGAAGGCGAATACGCGCGAAATCGCCGCCGCCTTCATCGCCTGCGGCATCGACCCCAAAGAGAACATCGTCTTCAACCAGAGCCAGGTGCCGGAGCACGCCGAACTTGCCTGGGTCTTGAATTGCGTCGCGCGCATCGGCTGGCTCAATCGCATGACCCAGTTCAAGGACAAGGCCGGCAAGGATCGTGAGAACGCCTCGATGGGCCTGCTCGACTATCCGGTGCTGATGGCCGCCGACATCTTGATCTACCGGGCGACGCATGTGCCGGTCGGCGACGATCAGAAGCAGCATCTCGAACTCGCGCGCGATATCGCCCAGAAGTTCAACAACGACTTCGCCGAGTCGATTGCGCGCAACGGCTTTGGCGAGGCCTTCTTTCCCCTGCCCGAGCCGCTGATCTCGGGGCCGGCGACGCGGGTGATGAGCCTGCGCGACGGCACAAAGAAAATGTCGAAATCCGACGCCTCCGACTATTCGCGCATCAATCTCTCCGACGACGCCGATCAGATTGCGCAGAAGGTGAAGAAGGCGAAAACGGACCCGGACGCTCTGCCCTCAGAGGAAAAGGGGCTCGAAGGGCGCCCGGAAGCCGACAATCTCGTCGGCATTTATGCGGCGCTATCCGGAAGCAGCAAGGCGGATGTGCTCGGCGAATTCGGCGGCGCCAATTTCTCGACCTTCAAGAGCGCGCTCGTCGATCTTGCCGTCGCCAAGCTCGCGCCGATCACCGACAAGATGCGGCGCATTCGCGAAGATGAAACCTATGTCGACGGCGTGCTGCGCGACGGCGCGGATCGCGCCCGCGCGATTGCCCGCGAGAACATGAATGCGGTGAAGGACATTGTCGGGTTTTTGCGGTAGGCGCGGACTATTCGTCCTTCAACTCCTGTAGCAGCCGTTCGGCTTCGAGTTTGAGCGGCGCAAGTTCGTTCGCGATGACATCCCAAACGAGAAAGAGATCGACGCCCCAATAGGCATGAATCAGCCGATTGCGGAAAGCCACTATTCTTTTCCACGGCGTCGGCGTCGCGGCGCGAAGCTCGGGCGAAAGTCTGTTTGCGGCCTCGCCAATAATCTCGAAATTGCGAATGACGGCGTCCTGAATCAGTCTCTCATTGAGAAATGAATCCTTACCCCCGGCCACATAGGTTTCAATAGCTCGGCTGCTGTCGAGGATATGTTCGAGATATAGACGATCCGATTTCACAGAGTAAGGATTTCCCTATCTATGAGCGGCTTGAGAAAGGGACTAATCCCTCGCGAGGTAACCAAGTCGACTTTCCGACCGATCAGCGCCTCAAGCTCTTCCGCAAGCGCCAAAAATTCCGCAAAGCCCCGATCCTCGGCGAGATCAATCAATATATCGACGTCGCTCGAAGGCGTTTCCGCTCTTCGCGCCACCGAGCCGAAAAGCCTGAGATTCGACGCGCCATGGCGCGCCGCTGCGCGCAGGAGATCGGCGCGTTTTTCCAGCAATGTGTCGAGCAGCGGCATTTCTTACCTCTTCCCAGGGACGAAAGGATTATAGCAGATAATCCTTTAACCGAGCGCCGGGGGCTTTCGCCCGCCGCTCGCCCAGTCGAGCAGTTCGACGGTGTGAACGACAGGAAGGGTCGCGCCCGATCTGATCTGAATAATGCAGCCGATATTGCCTGCGGCGACGATATCCGGCGCGACCCTCTCGATATTGGCGAACTTCTGCGACCGCAGCTCGCCCGCGAGCTTCGGCTGCAGCACATTATAGGTTCCGGCCGAGCCGCAGCAGATATGGCCTTCCGGAATGTCGACGACCTCGAAGCCAGCCGCGCGAAGCAGCGCCACCGGCTCCCGCGATATTTTCTGCCCATGCTGCAAAGAGCAGGCCGAGTGATAGGCGACGCGAAGTTTCGGCGCATCGCCCGAAGGCGCAAAGCCGATCTCCTGCAGAAGCTCCGTCACGTCTCTCGCGATCGACGAAATATGCGCGGCCCTGTCCGCGAACGTCGGATCGTTGCGGAACATATGGCCGTAGTCCTTGACGCTCGTTCCACAACCCGAGGCGTTGATGACGACCTGATCGAGCCCGCCGGAATCGATTTCGCGCGACCAGGCTTCGATATTGGCGCGCGCATGGCGTCGCGACTCCTCGACCTTGCCGAGATGATGCGGCAGCGCGCCGCAGCAGCCGGCACCCTTCGCAATCACGACCTCGACGCCACGGCGCGTGAGCAGCCGAATCGTCGCCTCATTGATCGACGTGTCGAGCACCGTCTGAACGCAGCCGCTGAGCAGCGCGACGCGTTTCTTGCGGGCGCCTTGCGCCGCGAAGACCTGCGGCGAGTCAACGCTCGACGCGGGCGGAATCCCTGCCGGCGCGAGCGCGAGCGCCGCTGCGATGCGGCGCGGCGCCAAGCGCGCCAAGGGGCGCAGCGTCGCCGCGAGGCGAAGCAGCGGACGGGCGAGCGCCGGCCGCGTCAACACGAAGGCGAGCGCTGCGCGCACGGCGCGCTCCGTAAGAGGCCGCCCATATGTTTTCTCGATATGCGCCCGCGCGTGATCGACGAGATGCATGAAATGCACGCTCGACGGGCAAGTCGTCATGCAGGAGAGACAGGACAGACAACGATCGATATGACGGGCCGTTCGCGCGTCGGCCGGTCGCTCCTTCTCGAACATGTCCTTGATGAGATAGATGCGCCCACGCGGACCATCGAGCTCGTCGCCGGTGAGGAGATAGGTCGGGCATGTCGCCGTGCAGAAGCCGCAATGCACACAGGCGCGCAAAATCTTCTCCGTCTCGGCCATGTCGGGATCGGCCAGCGCGCGCAGAGAGAAAAACGTCTGCATCAGAACTCCGCGCGCATTCGGCCGCGCTCCAAAATATGCGCGGGATCGAAGCTTTCCTTGACGCGGCGCGTCAGCGCGGCGAGCGACGCCGGCTGCGGATGAAAGACGTCAACGTTCGCGCGCGTCTCTTCGCTCGCCCGGATGAGAGTCGCATGGCCGCCGCCGACGTCGACTGCGCCGCGCACTGCGGCGGCGTGCGCGTCCGGCGCAGCTTCGACGCACAGCCAGATCAATCCGCCGGCCCAGTCGTAAAAATGCGCGAGCATCGGCGCGCCCGCGCGGCGAATGCGCTCGACGACCGCAAATCCTTCAGTCGGCGCAACGGAAATGCGCCAGACCTGGCCGGTTCGCCCGGCGACCGGCGCGGCGTCACGCAAGTCGCGCCACAACGCCTTCGAGTCGGCTTCGACGAGCGTCTCAAACCGGAGGCCTTCGCTCGCCAATCGCGTGGCGAGATCGTCGCGGCGCGCCGTCACCGATATCGCAGGGCCTTCGAGGCGAATGGCGGCCGCGTGCGCGTCCAACGCCAAGGGCGCGGCGCCGGCCGGCAGCATCGCGAGCGACGAAGGCTCGCAGGGCGTCGCCGCAGCGCGGCGGAGCAGCGCGAGACTTTCGGCTTCATCCCCGCCGATCGCGAGCAGCGTGCATTCGGTCTCGGACTTCGGAAGCACCTTGAGCGTGATCTCGGTGAGGAGCGCCAGCGTGCCGTAGGAGCCGCAGACGAGTTTTGACAGATCATAGCCGGTGACGTTCTTCATGACGCGCCCGCCCGACTTCACAATTTCGCCTCGCCCGGTGACGCAGCGGAACCCGAGCAGATGGTCGCGCGCCGCGCCCGCCTTGATCCGTCGCGGGCCGGAGGCGTTCACGGCGATGACTCCGCCGATCGTGGCGGCGCTCTTCGCAGAGCCGAGAAGCGGTCCGTAGTCCATCGGCTCAAATGCGAGCTGCTGGCCATGTTCGTCCAGCAATGCTTCGATCTCGCCCAGACATGTGCCCGAACGGGCCGAGAGCACGAGTTCGTCCGGCTCGTAAAGCGTCGCGCCGGTCAGCGCGCGCGTAGAGAGCGATTGCCCCTGCGGCGCGCTGCGCCCGAGCCGCGACTTGGAGCCGCCGCCGACGATCGCGCAGGAGACGCCTCTCGCATTCGCCGCGCAAATCGCGTCTGCGGCGTCCGCCTCATCGCGGATGTCGAGCGTCGCCGAAGCGCATTGCATCGTCAAAATCTCGGCAGATCTGGGAATGGCGCATTGCCGCCGGAGACATGCATCATCCCGAATTCGGCGCAACGATGCAGCGTCGGGAATACTTTCCCCGGATTGAGACGGCCGGCCGGGTCAAAGGCGCATTTGAGCCGCATCTGCTGCTCAAGGTCCACGTCGCTAAACATTTCGCCCATGAGGTCGCGTTTCTCGACGCCAACGCCATGCTCGCCGGTGAGAACGCCGCCGAGCGAAACGCACAGGCGTAAGATGTCGAAGCCGAGATTTTCCGCGCGTTCGACCTCGCCAGCTTTCGACGCGTCATAGAGAATGAGCGGGTGCAGATTGCCGTCGCCGGCGTGAAAGACATTGGCGACGCTCAGCCCCTGCGCCTTGGCGAGCCGATCCATGCCGGCGAGCGCCTCCGGCAGCCGCGCCCGCGGAATCGTGCCGTCCATGCAAAGATAATCGGGCGCAATGCAGCTCACCGCCGGGAAGGCGTTTTTGCGTCCGGCCCAGAACTGCAGCCGCTCCGCCTCGCTCGTCGACGCCCGTATCGTCGTCGCGCCCTCGTCGCGTGCGATCTCATGCACGAAGCCGACGAGATGATCGACTTCGATCTGCGTCCCGTCGAGTTCCACGATGACCAGCGCCTCGGCGTCGAGCGGATAGCCGCAGGGCTGAAAGCGTTCGACCGCATGGATGGTCGCTTTGTCCATCATCTCCAAACCCGCGGGAATGACGCCGCGGGCGATGATCGCGCCGACGCAGCGCGCGCCTGCTGCGACGCTTGCAAAGCCAAGCAGCAGCACTCGCGCGACCGGCGGTCTTTGTAGCAACCGCACCGTCACTTCCGTCACGACTCCAAGCAATCCCTCAGACCCAGTCATCAGGCCGATGAGGTCGTAGCCCTCGCTGTCGAGATGCTTGCCGCCAAGCCTGATGAGCTCGCCGCCCATCAGCACGACCTCCAGCCCGAGTATGTTGTTGGTGGTCAGGCCGTATTTCAGGCAGTGAACGCCGCCGGCGTTCTCGGCGACATTGCCGCCGATCGAACAGGCGATCTGCGACGAAGGATCCGGCGCGTAGTAGAAGCCCTGCGCCTCGACGGCTTTCGAGATCGCCAGGTTCTGGACGCCGGGCTGGACGCGCGCGCAGCGGTTTTCATAGTCGATTTCGAGAATGCGATTGAACTTGGACATGCCGAGAAGAATGCCGTCTTCGAGCGGCATGGAGCCGCCGGAAAGCGAGGTGCCGGCGCCGCGGGGCACGAGTTTGACGTTCATCTCCGCGGCGAGCGCCATGACCGCGCGCACCTCTTCGACGCTCTCCGGCAGCGCGACGACGAGCGGGAGGGCGCGATACATGGTGAATGCGTCGCATTCATAGGCGCGGCGCGCGACCTCGTCGACGATCAGGCTTTCACGAGGCAGAATGGCGCGAAGTCGCGCGATCACTTCATTGCGTCGCGACATAATCTCCGGCTCTGGCGCCGGCATGAGGAGAGTCATGGACTCGCGCCTCCAATGCGAGCGAGAGCGCCGCTGGACGTCGCAGTTTTCGGCCGACCGCGAAGCGTAGACGTTGCTCGGCTCACCACGCTGACCTCCAACCCGTTTAGTTGAGGGCCCGATCGCGCGCAAGCCCGCGAAGATCGCCCGGAAGACGGCATGGCCATTAGAAATGCGCGGATTTTTGGCGCTTTCCATTAATCCGCTTATGCTAAGCCAAATTCGATCGCGCCACGAAAACGGGCCGAAAGGCAATGACCAAGACCATACTGATCGTCGAGGACAATGAGCTCAATATGAAGCTCTTCAACGATCTTCTGGAATCGAACGGCCATGCGACGCTGCGCGCGAGAAACGGCCGCGAGGCGATTTCCTTGGCGCGAGACCATCGCCCGGATCTTATCCTGATGGATATTCAGCTGCCCGAGATCAGCGGCCTCGATGTCACGCGCCTGCTCAAGGCCGATGACGATCTCAAAAACATTCCGGTCGTGGCGATCACCGCCTTCGCGATGAAGGGGGACGAGGAGAAAATCCTTCAGGGTGGCTGCGAAGCCTATCTGTCGAAACCGATTTCAGTGGCGAAATTCCTGGAGACGGTGAATTCGTTTCTCGCAGAACGCCCCTGAGCAAGGCGTTTCGCCCGAGAGGCCGGGGCTTCGACGGGCTTGCAGGCGACGCGCGGCTGAACTATACAGCGCGCAACGGCGGCAAGCCGCGCGGACCTCCCCCAAGAGGCGTCCGATTGGAATGGGGCCATAGCTCAGTTGGGAGAGCGCTTCAATGGCATTGAAGAGGTCGTCGGTTCGATTCCGTCTGGCTCCACCAACAAAATCAAAAGCGTAGACTGAAAAGCGCGGCCGACCGCGTCGCTGGCGCGCATGTCGCCACCGAAGTGAAGCCCCTTCTTGCGCCTATCGCCCCTTTTGACGATCGCCGATCACGCGCGACAAAATCGAGTTTGATGACGGGGGTTACGATGACGCCCTGTGAAGCGGCGGCCACATCTACGATTTGAAAATCGACGCAGGGTTCAATCTGATCAAGAAAGAATTGGAACGTTGATTCCAACCCAACGCGCCGCGATGCATCCCCGCGACTGCGGACAAAAAACGAAGTCGACGCCGCCTGTATGTCCTCAACCGACGGCGCCGGGCATTAAGAAACGGGCGCTAGACCGTATGCTCCTGTTCCGGATTGTCGAAGACGGTAATGTCAAATACGACGTCTAGCGGCGTTCCCCACTCAACTTGCGCGTAAAACTCGACGCCGTTCGCTTCGACGTTGCTGCCGTGAGGGCGAATGTTCTTCACGAAAATTGGCCGAGGCCGCAGCGCATGTAAAGCGGAACCGACAGCGGCAGTTTCGGCGGATGGGCGCGCCATGCCGCGTCGAGTTCCTGATCAATCAGCGCCAATGGATCGCTGTCATAGCGCAGCCGGTATTTTTCGATCGCAGACCAGGTCTTGAGAAAGCTCACGAATTCACTCTTCGAGCGCGCGATCGGCGTAGGAAACGACGGGGTTTCGATGTCCTTGAAGGGAAACGGCAGCGTTTCATAGCGATTGAAATAGAGCGCGGCGTTCTCGCCCCAGAAGGGGCCGAGAATATCTACTTTCAGCCTGCGCAGGATTGCATCGATCTCTGCGATTTGCGTCGATGGCCAGTCATAGGTCCATGCCGCGATGACGCCGTCGGGGCGAAGGGCGCGCCGCGCATTTTCATAAAATCTCGGCAGGTCGAACCAGTGGATCGAACAGGCGCAGGCGATGAGATCGACCTCCTGGCGCAGGCCGAGATCGTCTTCGGCGCGCGCAATGCGATAATCGATGTTGGGCGCTTTCGGCGCGCGCGCCAGTTGCCGCGAGTCCTCATCCGTCGCGAGCACTTTGGCGAAAACTCGCGACAGACCGACCGCCGCCTGCCCGCTGCCCGCGCCGCAATCCCAGGCGAGACGGTTGTCTTTCGCGGTCTCCCCCAGCCATGCGAACAGCGCGTCCGGATAGAGCGGGCGAAAGGCGCGATAATCGTCGGCATTGTCGCCGAACACCATCGTCTGGCGCGCATCCATTCGCAGCCTTACTCCGTCTCGAACGGGCCTCGCGGCCCGAGACCTTTGCGCCTGAGCCATTGCGCCGTGGCGCGATCATGCCATGGCGTGAGGCTGTCCGCGCCATGGAAGCCCATATGTCCGCCGCCCGGCGTCAGCACTGTTTCGATCGCCGGCAAAGTCGACCAGTCGATCGTCCTATAGCATTCGCCCGGAATCCACGGATCGTCCAAGGCCTGCAGGATCAGCGTCGGCAGCCTGGCGCCGGCGAGGAAATTCTTCGCGGCGTTCGCTTCATAATAGTCTTCCGCGCCCCGATAGCCGAAATGCGGCGCGACGAAGAGGTCGTCGAATTCATAGACATTGCGCGCGCCGGCGATCGCGGCGCGCTCCGCCGTGGTGAGTTCGGCGCCCGGCGCCAGCGCCTCACGTTTCATGTGATCGAGCATGTAGCGATGATAGGCGAAATTGCGCGGCGCCATCATGCGCGCGCAGGTGGCGGCGAGGTCGATCGGCGTCGACACCGCAACGGCGGCGCGAACGGGTAGACCGCAGCCGCCCTCGCCGATGAATTTCAGCACGAGATTGCCGCCGAGCGAATTGCCGATGAGCACGATTCCATTGCGCATGAGTTCGGCGGGAAGGCCGCGCAGCGCCGCGGCGAGGTCCTCGGTCTTGCCGGCATGATAGCGCCCGCCCGAAGTCGGGCGCGAGGGCGCCGAGCCGCGCAGATTGAGGCGCAGCACCGGCCAGCCCTGACTGACGAGATAGCGCGCGGTGGCGACGCCGTGGCGGCTCGATTCGGAGCCGGCCAGCCCATGCGCCAGAACGATCAGCGGCGCGTTCGCTTCCGTTGCCGGCCGATCGAGCCGCGCCGCAAGCCTGTCGCCATCGGGCATGGCGAGCAGCAGCCGCTCGCCGCCGGGAAGTTCGGACGGCCCGCCGATGATGATGTTGCGCAAGGTCTGCAGATCGCCGCCGAACCACGGCGCCCGCTCGCGGAAGGGAGGAAGCAAGGGGGGTGAAGCCGGGGGCTTATCGGGCATGATGTTATCGCGTCCTTATCGGCAGTCACGATGACCAGCAGCTCTCTGCCGCTACCCCGCGCGAAAAGGAATGCTGGACGCCACGACATGTGTCTTTAGCACCGGCGCAATGTGATCGAGCATCTTGGCAACGCTGGCTTGGGCTAGAGGCGAGGATATGGTCGGCCCAAGGATGATGCGATGTATGACCTTTTCTAACGACACGTCGTCTTCAATAAATCCGGGAAGTGGCTGCACCTTGAATTTTAGCTTCGGCTCAATTCCACGCGAGGTGACAGCATAATCGATCATATGCGTGAATGCTTTTTGCAAATCCAGTTCCGGCTTGTAGACGGCGCGCCATTCTCGCTCTTCCCTAAAGCCTGGATGCTTGCTGAAAATGGCGAATGTCTTAAGCCGCTCAAAGAATGCAAGAGCCGGGAAAGAGAGCTTGTCATCAGGTATGGATGTGCTGCTCAGGATACGCGCCAAGTTGTCTATTTTGTCCGCGATCCACTTCCGGCGATCGTCGGTCGAAGCATAATCAACGCGAGCGATGATGAGTGGCGTGCCGTCACGCGGCACCAATTTTCCGGTATCGAATACAATAGCTGCGCCATTGCCGTTGGCGCCGTAGCCTCGCCACATTGAAAGCATTCCGTCGTGATCGGCGGGATCGTGTTCAGAAAGGCAGAAAACATAGGTATCTATGACGTGCTCGCTGTCGAACCGTTGATGGTAGAAACTGAAGTTGTGACGAAGTAGGGCGGCGCGTTCCTTTGTCCCACATGCATCTTCTAAAGTACTGCTAGATAGGAAGGCGTTAACGCCTTCATTAATGCCAAACCGCACTTCTTCGAGGTCATTCATATAGAGCGGATTGGAGAACCAAAGTTCGTTGTTTCGAAGAATCGCCTCAAGGGCGCCTATCGAAGTGTAGTGCGCGAGCAAAGGCTTTTGGTCATAGAATTGAGGGGTCCCTTCAAGGTCGGCAAAGAGTGGCCCAAGGAAGGATTGCAGCGCCTGCGCATCGGGATTCGCTGTCATAGCTAGAGTATATCTCGCAGTTCAGCCTCTGACTCCGTAGCTGCGGCCGATTTCCGCAAGCGTCTCATCCCCGCTCTCCGCCAGTTTAGCGATCAACACGCCCCGAACAAAAAAAGAACTTGGCAAAAAGAACAAATCGTGCACACTGGAGGTCAGGGTCAAGCGCGCCGTCTCCCCTTCTCGCCATGGCGCACTTGGCCCTGTGCCGCCCTCGCAGCCGCATTGCCTGCGCCCAGCTAACCGTGCCAGAAGGAATTTTCAGCCGTGAGCCAAGCCAACCTCCGCCTCGTGGAAGGGACGTCCGTGGACAAGACCAAGGCGCTCGACGCCGCGCTGTCGCAGATCGAGCGCGCCTTCGGCAAAGGCTCGATCATGCGGCTCGGCAAGAACCAGAAGGCCGTCGAGATCGAGACGATTTCGACCGGCTCGCTCGGGCTCGACATCGCGCTTGGCGTCGGCGGCCTGCCGCGCGGCCGGGTCGTCGAAATCTACGGACCGGAATCGTCCGGCAAAACCACCCTCACCCTCCATGTCATCGCCGAGGCGCAGAAGGCGGGCGGCGTCTGCGCTTTCGTCGACGCCGAACATGCGCTCGACCCCATCTACGCCCGCAAGCTCGGCGTCAATCTCGACGATCTCCTGATTTCGCAGCCCGACACCGGCGAGCAGGCGCTCGAGATCACTGATACGCTGGTGCGCTCCGGCGCGGTCGACGTGCTCGTCATCGATTCGGTCGCGGCGCTGACGCCCCGCGCCGAAATCGAGGGCGAGATGGGCGAGGTGCAGCCGGGCCTGCAGGCGCGGCTGATGAGCCAGGCGCTGCGCAAGCTCACCGCCTCGATCGCCCGCTCCAATACGCTCGTCATCTTCATCAATCAGATCCGCATGAAGATCGGCGTGATGTATGGCTCTCCCGAAACCACGACCGGCGGCAATGCGCTGAAATTCTACGCCTCGGTGCGGCTCGACATCCGCCGCATCGGCGCGATCAAGGAGCGCGACGAGGCGATCGGCAACCAGACCCGGGTCAAAGTGGTCAAGAACAAGGTGGCGCCGCCGTTCAAACAGGTCGAGTTCGACATCATGTATGGCGAAGGCGTCTCCAAGATGGGCGAATTGATCGATCTTGGCGTCAAGGCCGGCGTCGTCGAGAAATCGGGCGCCTGGTTCTCCTACGACAGCCAGAGGCTCGGCCAGGGCCGCGAGAACGCCAAGAATTATCTGAAGCAAAACCCCGAGGCCGCGCAGCGCATCGAACAGGCGATCCGCGAAAACGCCGGTCTGATCGCCGAGCGCATTCTCGAAGCGGCCCAGGACGACGAGGAATAGGCCCCGTCGCCTGACAGTCCGCTGCTGGCGCCCGCCTGAAAAGCGGGCTTCAGCGCGGTCGCGGGATGGGCGCGAGGCCGGGCGCCCACCGATCCGGCGGCGCCCGCCATTGCCGTTTGCTGTCGAAACTGCCATATCGCGCGTCACGAAGCGCGCGAAGGCGCCGCCTGCCGCAGCCTTCGCCGCAACCTCGGGCCGTCGCCTGTTTCATTGAAACGAAAAGCCGCTCCAGGTTATTGTTTGCCCGCGTCTCCCCGCGCCAATGCGCCGCCGCTTTGGCGAAAGGGGACGCATTACGAGCCGTGACCGCATGAGTGGCGTCAACCAGATCCGCACCGCCTTCCTCGACTATTTCGCGCAGAATGGGCACGAGAAGGTCGCCTCGTCGCCGCTGGTGCCGCACAACGACCCGACGTTGATGTTCACCAACGCCGGCATGGTGCAATTCAAGAATGTCTTCACCGGAGTCGAGAAACGCGCCTATGCGCGCGCCGCATCGGCGCAGAAATGCATGCGCGCCGGCGGCAAGCACAATGATCTCGACAACGTCGGCTATACCGCCCGCCATCTCACCTTCTTCGAGATGCTCGGCAACTTCTCCTTCGGCGACTATTTCAAGGAAGGCGCGATCGAACTCGCCTGGACTCTGGTCACCCGCGAACTCGGCCTGCCGCGCGAAAAACTGCTCGTCACCGTCTATCATGACGACGACGAAGCGTTCGATCTGTGGAAGAAGATCGCCGGCTTCCCCGACGACCGCATTATCCGCATTCCGACGTCCGACAATTTCTGGAGCATGGGCGACGTCGGCCCCTGCGGCCCCTGCTCGGAAATTTTCTACGACCAGGGCGAGAGCGTCGCGGGCGGACCGCCCGGCAGTCCCGACGAAGACGGCGACCGATTCCTCGAATTCTGGAACCTCGTCTTCATGCAATATGAGCAGGTGGCGCCCGGCGAGCGCGCGCCGCTGCCGCGTCCGTCGATCGACACCGGCATGGGGCTCGAGCGCATCGCGGCCCTGCTGCAGGGCGTCCATTCGGTCTTCGACATCGACCTGTTTCGCGGGCTGACCAGCGCCGTCGCCGATTTCACCGGCGCGCCGGTCAACGGCCCGCAGGGTGCGAGCCACCGCGTCATCGCCGACCATCTGCGCGCCTCGGCCTTCCTCGTCGCGGACGGCGTGACGCCGTCGAACGAAGGGCGCGGCTATGTGCTGCGCCGGATCATGCGCCGCGCCATGCGCCATGCGCAGCTCCTTGGCGCGAAAGAGCCGCTGATGTGGAAACTGGCGCCGACGCTCGTCGCCGAAATGGGCCAGGCCTATCCCGAGCTGGCGCGCGCCCAGGCGCTCATCGCCGACACGCTGCTCACCGAAGAGACGCGCTTTCGCGCGACGCTCGCCCGCGGCCTCGCCATCCTCGACGAGGAGACCGCGGCGCTGGGCCGGGGCACCAAGCTTTCCGGCGAAACCGCGTTCAAGCTCTACGACACTTACGGCTTTCCGCTCGACCTCACCGAGGACGCCCTGCGGCCACGCGGCATCGGGGTCGACAAGGAAAGTTTCAACGCCGCGATGGACCGCCAGCGCGAAGAAGCGCGCAAGGCCTGGGCCGGCTCCGGCGAGACCGCGACCGAGGCCTTGTGGTTCGCGCTCAAGGAGCGTCTCGGCGCGACCGAATTTCTCGGCTACGAGACCGAGAAGAGCGAAGGCGTCGTCGCCGCCATCCTCCATGACGGCGCCGAGGCCTTCTCGCTGAAAAAGGGCGCACGCGGCGCGCTGATTCTCAATCAGACGCCCTTCTACGGCGAATCGGGCGGACAGGTTGGCGACGTCGGCGCGATGCGCGCGCGCGGCGTGCGTTTCCGCGTCGAGAACACGCTCAAAAAGCTCGGCGACCTCATCGTTCACGAAGGCGTCGTCGAAGAAGGCGAGATCGCGCCCGGAATCGTGCTCGAACTCGATGTCGATCACGATCGGCGCAAACAGACGCGCGCCAATCATTCGGCGACGCATATCCTGCATGAGGCGCTGCGCCAGGTGCTCGGCGACCACGTGGCGCAGAAGGGATCGCTCGTCGCGCCCGATCGGCTGCGCTTCGACTTCACCCACCCGAAGCCCCTCACCGAAGAAGAGCTGGCGCGGGTCGAAACGCTCGCCAATGAGATCGTTCAGGACAATGCGCCGGTCGAGACTCGCGTGATGGCCCAGGACGACGCCGTCCGCTCCGGGGCCCGCGCCCTCTTTGGCGAGAAATACGGCGACGAGGTGCGCGTCGTCTCGATGGGCCGACCGGACGCCGGCGCGGCGCATTCCTTCTCCGTCGAACTCTGCGGCGGCACGCATGTCGCCCGCACCGGCGACATCGGCCTCATCGCCATCGTCGGTGAAGGCGCGGTCGCCTCCGGCGTGCGCCGCATCGAGGCGCGCACCGCCGAGGGCGCGCGCGGCCAGCTTGTCTCGCAGTCGCGCGCGCTGCGCGACATGGCGGCGCTGATGCGCGCGCCGGTCGAAGAAGCCCCGACGCGGCTTGCCAGTCTTCTCGAGGAACGCAAGCGGCTCGAACGCGAACTCGCCGACGCCAGGCGCAAACTCGCGATGGGCGGCGGCGCCGTCGACGGCGCGGCGGACAAGCCGCGCGACATCGGCGGCGTCAAGCTGCTCGCGCGCGCGGTCGAAGGCATCGAGGCGAAAGACCTGAAGTCGATGGTCGACGACGCGAAAAAGGCGATCGGCTCGGGCGTCGTCGCCATTGCCAGCGCCTCGCCCGACGGCAAGGCCGGCATCGTTGTCGGCGTCACCGACGACCTTACCGAAAAATATAGCGCCGTCGATTTCGTTCGCGTCGCCAGCGTCAAGCTCGGCGGCAAGGGCGGCGGCGGCCGGCCGGATCTCGCGCAGGCGGGCGGCCCCAACGCGGCCGCCATCGATCAGGCGCTCGCCTCCGTCGAGGACGCGCTGCGCGGAAAAGCGACTTCGCCATGAGCGCGCCGGACCGGCGGCGCGGTCTGGCTTTGTTGCGGCGGCGCGTTCATGTGATCCTCGACGGCGGCAGTCATGACCGCGTCGCGCGCGTCGTTCACCGGGCGCTGATCGGACTCGTCCTGCTGTCGGTCGTTTCGGTGATTTTCGAATCCGTGCCCGAATACGGCGAGGAGTATGCGATCCTTTTCAACGTCATTGAATATGTGGCGGTCGCCGCCTTCACGCTTGAATATATATTGCGCGTCTGGTGTGCGCCTGAACTTGCGTACTACGCTAATCGTTCAGCGACGGCCGCGCGCCTTGCGTTCATTAAGTCAGGCTGGGCGCTGATCGATCTCGCCGCCTTCCTCCCCTTCTATCTGTCCTTCTATTTCTCTTCGGACCTGCGCGTCTTCTTGATGCTGCGCCTGCTGCGCTTCTTCAAATTCGCGCGATATTCGCCGGGCATCCGCACCTTGCTCGCTGTGATCGAAGCGGAGCGCAAGGCGCTCCTTGCCTGGCTGATCATTCTGTTCGGCGCGGTGCTCTTCTATTCGACCGCGATGCATCTCGCCGAACATGAGGCGCAGCCCGAAAAATTCGGCACGATTCCCGACGCCATGTGGTGGGCGATCGAAACGGTGACGACCGTAGGCTACGGCGAAGTGATTCCGCTGACGCTCGCGGGCAAGCTCATCGCTTCCTTCGCCATGGTGACGGGCTTCCTTTTGCTCGGTCTGCCCGTCGGCATTCTCGCCACCGCCTTCGCCGAGGAAATTCATCGCCGCGAATTCGTCGTCACCTGGACAATGGTCGCAAGCGTGCCGCTGTTTCGTGGGCTCGATGCATCGGGAATCGCCGAAATCATGCGCTACCTTCGGGCGCAGTCGATCCCGCGGGGCGCATTGATCGTCCGCAAGGGCGATCCCGCCCACTCGATGTATTTCATCGCCGAGGGAGAGGTTGAAGTCGAACTGCCGCAAGAAAAGGTCAAGCTCGGCGAGGGGCAGTTCTTCGGCGAGATCGCCGTGTTGCAAAAAACGTCGCGCACCGCCGACGTGCGGGCGAGCGCGCCAACGAAACTTCTGATCCTCGACGCTTATGATTTACAGACGCTGACCAAGCGAAGTCCAGAAATCGGCGAGGCCATCCGCGATGTCATGCGATCGCGATCCGAACTGGCGCCCGCGGAACGGCATGGCGACCTCATCGAGGCGGAACTCGAAGAGCCGGCGGCGACGGAACAAGCGAGCGAGCCATAACTCTCGCTGCGTTTGAGCAGTTTCGCTTGAGAACGCCGCGTCGACGCCCGCGACAAACGATGGCAAGACGCGGATAAACGTAGAGAGATGCGTGGCCTTCACTGCGCGGTCGATCAGCCGCCAATCGCGGCGCGCAATTCCTGCAGTTGAGCGAGCTTGTCGGACGCCGCGAGCCGCGCCTCATCGGATTTGGCGTCGGCGATGTCTTCGCGCGCGTCCTGGATATCGGCGTCGACCTTGGCGGGATCGATTTCGGCGAGCGGGATCGCCTGTTCGGCGAGAATGGTGAAGCCGGACGCGTTGACGTCGGCGAAACCGCCGCGCACGAACAGCTTCTCAACCTTGCCGTCGCCGCCCGCGACAGTCACCACGCCGGCCTTCAGCGTGGTCATCACCGGCGCATGATCCTTGAGCACGGTGAACTGGCCGTCGGCGCCGGGCGCGACGACCGATTCGACGTCGCCGGAGAAGAGATGCTTCTCGGGAGAGACGAGTTCGAAGTGGAATGCGGCCATATCCGTCTCCAGCGATGTCTTTAGGCGATCGCGCCCTCTCTCGGCGCGTCATGGCCGGGCTTGACCCGGCCATCCATGCAAACGATTAACCGATGGCTGGAACAAATCCTGCCATGACGCCGATGAGTCGAAACTTACGCCGCTTCCTTGGCGAGCTTGGCGGCCTTTTCTACCGCCTCTTCGATCGAGCCGACCATGTAGAAGGCGGCCTCTGGCAGATGGTCGTATTCGCCTTCGACGAGGCCCTTGAAGCCCTTGATCGTATCGGCGAGCGCGACGAGCTTGCCGGGCGAGCCGGTAAAGACTTCCGCGACATGGAAGGGCTGCGACAGGAAGCGCTCGATCTTGCGGGCGCGCGCGACGACAAGCTTGTCCTCTTCCGAGAGCTCGTCCATGCCGAGAATGGCGATGATGTCCTGCAGCGACTTATAGCGCTGCAGCGTCGACTGCACCTTACGCGCCACGTCGTAATGCTCTTCGCCGACGATCGCCGGCGACAGCATGCGCGATGTGGAATCGAGCGGATCGACCGCAGGATAGATGCCCTTTTCAGCGATCGAGCGCGACAGCACGGTCGTCGCGTCCAAATGCGCGAAGGAGGTGGCGGGCGCCGGGTCGGTCAGATCGTCGGCGGGGACGTAAATCGCCTGCACCGAGGTGATCGACCCCTTGGTGGTCGTGGTGATGCGCTCCTGCAGCGCGCCCATGTCGGTCGCGAGCGTCGGCTGATAGCCGACCGCCGACGGGATGCGGCCCAGGAGCGCCGACACTTCCGAACCCGCCTGGGTGAAGCGGAAAATGTTGTCGACGAAGAACAGCACGTCCATGCCGCGGTCGCGGAAATCTTCGGCGACGGTCAGACCCGACAGCGCGACGCGCATGCGCGCGCCCGGGGGCTCATTCATCTGGCCGTAGACCAGCGCGCATTTCGAGCCTTCGCCGCCGCCCTTCTTGTTGACGCCGCCCTCGATCATCTCGTGATAGAGGTCGTTGCCCTCGCGGGTGCGCTCGCCGACTCCGGCGAAGACGGAATAGCCGCCATGCGCCTTGGCGATGTTGTTGATCAGCTCCATGATCAGCACGGTCTTGCCGACGCCCGCGCCGCCGAAGAGGCCGATCTTGCCGCCCTTGGCGTAGGGCGCGAGCAGATCGACGACCTTGATGCCGGTTTCGAGAATCTGCGCTTCGGTCGCCTGCTCCGAATAGGAGGGCGCCGGCTGATGGATCGCGCGGGACTTGCCGGTGTTGAGCGGCCCCGCCTCGTCGACCGGCTCGCCGATGACGTTGATGATGCGGCCAAGCGTCTCGTCGCCGACGGGAACCGAGATCGGCGCGCCGGTGTCGGTCACTTCCTGACCGCGAACGAGACCTTCGGAGGAGTCCATGGCGATGGTGCGAACGGAATTCTCGCCCAGATGCTGCGCAACTTCGAGAACCAGGCGATTGCCCTGGTTCGTCGTCTCGAGCGCGTTCAGAATTTCAGGCAGATGCCCGTCGAACTGCACGTCGACGACGGCGCCGATGACTTGGGTGATGCGCCCGCTGGGCTTATTGGCGGCCATGTTTCGTCCTCGTCCTAAAATGCGTCAGAGCGCCTCGGCGCCCGAGATGATTTCGATGAGCTCTTTCGTGATCATCGCCTGCCGCGACCTGTTGTAGAGGGTCGTCTGCTTGCGGATCATTTCGCCGGCGTTGCGTGTGGCGTTGTCCATCGCGCTCATGCGCGCGCCTTGCTCGGAGGCGGCGTTTTCGAGCAGCGCGCGGAACACCTGCACCGAAATGTTGCGCGGCAGCAGAGTCGACAGAATTTCGTCCTGGCCGGGCTCATATTCGTAGCACGGCTGCGGTCCTTCGACGGCCGACGCATTCTCGTTCGACGGAATCTGCGCCGGAATGATCTGCTGCGCGGTGGGAATTTGCGCGATTACCGATTTGAAGCGCGAGAAGAACAGCGTCGCGACGTCGAAGCCGCCCTCTTCGAACATGCGGATGATCTTCTTGCCAATCTCGTCGGCGTTGTCGAAGCCGATCTGCTTGACGCCGCGCAGCTCGATCAGCTCGATGATGTTGCGCTCATATTGGCGGCGGAGCTGCTCGTAGCCCTTCTTGCCGACGCAGAGAATCTTGACGGTTTTGCCCTGATCCTGCAGCCGCGCAATGTGCTCGCGGGCGAGACGCACGATCGAGGAATTGAAAGCGCCGCAGAGGCCGCGCTCGGCGGTGGCGACGATCAGCAGATGCGTGTCGTCATTGCCGTTGCCGGCGAGAAGCGCAGGCCCGCCCGCCGTCACGCCGGAGGCGAGATTGGCGAGCACCGACTCCATGCGCTCAGCATAGGGCCGCGCCGCTTCCGCCGCCGACTGGGCGCGCCGCAATTTAGCAGCGGCGACCATCTGCATGGCCTTGGTGATCTTCTGCGTCGCCTTGACGGAGGAGATGCGGTTTCGAAGATCCTTTAGCGAGGGCATATCGTTTGCCTGTCTCGTTTCACGAACACCCGTCATGGCCGGGCTTGTCCCGGCCATCCATGCCGGGGACGTTCTGAATAGCACCCGGAAAACGACGCGCCTTGACGCGCCTTTTTCCTACTCAATCGCGCCGCCTCAACCCGATCAAAAGGAAGCGGCGCCGCGTGGATGGCCGGGACAAGCCCGGCCATGACGACACTCTTTAGGCGAAGCTCTTCGCGAAGGTCTCGACGACGTTCTTGAGTTTCGCCGCCGTCTCGTCGGTCAAATCCTTTGTCGTGCGGATGCTTTCAAGAATGTCGCTGTGCTGCGAGCGCAGCAAAGCGAGCAAGCCGTCCTCGAAAGCGCGCACGCGATTAACGGGCAGCGGATCGAGATAGCCGTTGACGCCCGCGTAGATCACGCAAGTCTGCTCTTCCATCTTCAAGGGCGAGAACTGCGGCTGCTTCAACAGTTCGGTCAGCCGCGCGCCGCGGTTCAACAGGCGCTGAGTCACCGCGTCGAGGTCGGAGCCGAACTGCGCGAAGGCGGCCATTTCGCGATATTGCGCGAGTTCGCCCTTGATCTTGCCGGCGACCTTCTTCGTCGCCTTGGTCTGCGCCGACGAGCCGACGCGCGAGACCGAAAGGCCGACGTTCACCGCGGGACGGATGCCCTGATAGAAGAGATCCGTCTCGAGGAAGATCTGGCCGTCGGTGATCGAGATGACGTTGGTCGGAATATAGGCCGACACGTCGTTCGCCTGAGTCTCGATGACCGGCAGCGCGGTCAGCGAACCGGCGCCGCGGTCGTCGGACAGCTTCGCGGCGCGTTCGAGCAGGCGCGAATGCAAATAGAAGACGTCGCCCGGATAGGCTTCGCGGCCCGGCGGGCGACGCAGCAGCAGCGACATCTGGCGATAGGCGACGGCCTGCTTCGACAGATCGTCATAGATGATGACCGCGTGCATGCCGTTGTCGCGGAAATATTCGCCCATCGCGCAGCCGGAGAAGGGCGCGAGGAACTGCATCGGCGCCGGATCGGAAGCGGTCGCGGCGACGACGATCGAATAGTCGAGCGCGCCGCGCTCTTCGAGCACCTTGACGAATTGCGCCACCGTCGAGCGCTTCTGGCCGATGGCGACATAGACGCAATAGAGCTTGGCCTTCTCGTCGTCGCCGTCGTTAAGGGACTTCTGATTGAGGATCGTGTCGAGCGCGATCGCGGTCTTGCCGGTCTGGCGGTCGCCGATGATGAGTTCGCGCTGGCCGCGGCCGATCGGGATCAGCGCGTCGACGGCCTTGAGGCCCGTCGCCATCGGCTCATGCACGGATTTGCGCGGAATGATGCCCGGCGCCTTGACGTCGACGCGGGCGCGCTGCGTCGCCTTGATCGGACCCTTGCCGTCGATTGGATTGCCGAGCGCGTCGACGACGCGGCCGAGCAGCTCCTTGCCGACCGGCACGTCGACGATCGCGCCGGTGCGCTTGACCGTCTGGCCTTCCTTAATGTCGCGGTCGGAGCCAAAAATCACGATGCCGACATTGTCGGTTTCGAGATTGAGGGCCATGCCGCGCACGCCGTTCTCAAATTCGACCGTCTCGCCGGCCTGGACATTATCGAGCCCGTAGACGCGCGCGATGCCGTCGCCGACGGAGAGAACCTGGCCGACCTCGGTGACCTCGGCTTCGGCGCCAAAGTTGGCGATCTCATTCTTGAGGATCGCGGAAATTTCTGCGGCGCGGATATCCATCAGCCGACCTCTTTCATGCGTGTGCGGATTGCGTTGAGCTTGGTGCGAACGGAACCGTCGACCATGCGCGAACCGAGTTTGACGACGAGCCCGCCGATGATCGACGGATCCGTCCTGATATTGAGATCGACGGTCTTGCCGCCGGTGACGCCGGCGAGCGCCTCGCGCAGCGCCGCTTCATGATCGGGCTTCAGCGGCCCGGCGACCGTCACATCGGCGCGCACCCGCCCCTTCGCCTTGTCGTTGAGACGACGGTAGGCGGCGATCATGTCGGAGATGACGAAGAGACGCCGCTTGGCGGCGACGAGGCGAATGAAATTGGCGGCGACGCCGGAAATTTTCGCCTTGCTGAGCACCGCATCGAGAGCCTTGATCTGCTCCTGCGCGGAGAACACCGGGCTTTTCACCAGACGCTTCAAATCGTCGCTGCCGTCGATGAGCGCCTGGAACCTGTCGAGAGCGGCGGCGACGTCATCGGCGGCGTGTTTTTCCGTCGCCAAATCATAGAGGGCTGAGGCGTAGCGACCTGCGACGCCCGATAAGGAATCTTCGGCTTGAGCCACCTGGTTCGCTCGTCAATCTACGTCGTTGACGCCGCCATGTGCAAAACGCACGGTCGCGACGATAAGCGGTTAGCCTCAACCGACGGATGCTGTAGGAAGAGGAACGAGGGCCGCTGCGCCCCAGCTCCAAGGCGAGCGTCCCCTAACACAGGCGTTTTGGGGGCGCAACCCTGTCAGATTGCCGCGATTTTCGGCGCCGGCGCTCAACCGGCCAATGAACAGTAACGCAACAGTAAAGCAGGGAGACTTCGTTCATGGCCAAAGCGGTCGTCGGAATAATCGGCGGGTCAGGCGTTTATCAATTGCCCGGACTGACCAACATTCGCCGCGCGCGCGTCGCGACGCCCTGGGGCGAGCCTTCCGACGAACTTTGCTTTGGCGAGCTTGGCGGTACGGAAGCGGTCTTTTTGCCGCGTCACGGGCGCGGCCACCGCCTCTCGCCCTCCACGATCAACTACCGCGCCAATATCGACGCGTTGAAGCGCGCCGGCGTGACCGATCTGATTTCGGTCTCAGCCTGCGGCTCGTTCAAATCCGAGCTTTTTCCCGGCCTCTTCGTGCTCGTCGATCAATTCGTCGACCGCACCGTCGCGCGCCAATCCTCCTTCTTCGGCGACGGCTGCGTCGCCCATGTGTCGACGGCGCATCCGATCGCGCCGCTGCTGTCCGCGCGCATTGGCGCGGCGGCGAAAGCGGAGAAAATCGATCATGTCGCCGGCGGAACTTATGTCTGCATGGAGGGCCCGCAGTTTTCGTCCTACGCCGAATCGCTCACCTATAAGGCCGCCGGCTATGACGTGATCGGCATGACCGCGATGCCGGAGGCGAAGCTCGCGCGCGAAGCGGAAATCTCCTACGCCACCGTCGCCATGGTGACGGATTTCGATTGCTGGCACCCCGAGCACGACAATGTCGACGTCGCCGCGGTGATCGCGATGGTGCAGAAGAATTCGGCGACCGTGGCGCGGCTGCTGGCGCGCGTATTGGCGGATTTCCCAAGCGAACATGAGCCCTGTCCCGTCGGCTCCGACCGCGCGCTCGACAACGCCATTTTGACCGCCCCCGACGCCCGCGATCCCGAGCTGTTGAAGAAGCTCGACGCGGTGATGGGGAGGGTGAATGGGGGATAAATAGTGTTGTGTGTCGCGCGCGCTGTTCACCGAGGCTCATCCTCCAGAAGCGCAAGCAAGCTCGCGTGTGGAGGCTTGCCGACGGCACCGCGACGCCCCGATCTCTCGCCAGGGTTTAATGCGTCGCGGAGTACAAATTCGAGGCTGCATCAATGACGACCCAACAGCGTAAGGCTCGGCTAACTCTTAGGAGACACCTTCGTGGACTTTGAAAAAGAAACTCAAGTTCTGCACTGGTTGCCGCAGGAAGATCGTTGGGAAACCATATCGTGGGATGCGTGGTCAGCCTTTCGCGGAATTCTGGCACCCGGTATCGGATTGCGGGGTCTTTCAGGCGGCGTTCATCATTTCGTCGTGGTTGTTTTTGATGCGGGGGAGCCGGCTAATATCATTCCGCACAAGTATCTTATCGAACCGGATGGCAGCATCGGGCGAGACAATTTCGGCGGCCTGACCAAAGAGGAACGGGAAGACGAATGGCGCATCATGACGGCGCGTGAATTAACGCCCGATGACTCCGCGAGATTAAACCAGATCAGAGAAAAACTTGGAAAGGCTTACGAGCTACCTCGGGAATCCATTGCGGCGCTCAAGTGGACACTGCCAGTCCGTCCGCGGGTCGGAAGTGCCGCAGAACGCTTTCTGAGCCAATATAGATAGTAGGTTTTTTTAACACCTAAGAGGGACGGTGAAACGGCAAAAAGCCGCTAAGCCATCGGGTCAAAAGGTAGAGCTTTTGCTGTGAAGCGCGAAAACGCGCCGCTTCAGGTTCGTTTATCCTTTAGCGTTCCATTTTACGCGCCCGTTGTGCGCACTGGGCGATCAGCGAACACCGGCGTTTGCGTATCCCTCCCCTTTACGGGGATCGTTGCGAAATTGGCGTTTCGGGCAGCGGCTTCGATTGATGGGTGGTTCTCCCATTGGGCTCTCTCGTCGCGCTGTGTTGGCGTGAAGGGCGCATCAGACCCCATTTC
>VGEB01000023.1 GCA_016869435.1 Alphaproteobacteria bacterium
ATCGCCGTCGATGTGATAGCTTTGTTCATGGCGTTGCTTTCCTTCCGTGGAATCAGCACCCCGAGCCTACAAGCTCAAGGTGAGCAACGCCGCTCCTCCTATTTCAACATCGGTCGGGACATCGCCTAGTGACGCAATCGATTTACATTGCGCGCTAAACGAGCTTCGGCTTTGTTTGTTGTTTCGAACGCCCCCTGCGCCATATCCCTAAAGAATCTCCTGATGGAGGGCGCCGATGTATCGCAAGATTCTTCTGCCCATCGATATTACCGAACCTGAGATGACGGACCGCGCGCTCGCCGTTGGGCAGGCATTGGCTAAGGCCTTCAACGGCGACATACGGCTCGTCAACGTGCAGTCGCTGTTACCGATTGCCTTTCTTGATTACGTGCCGGAAAATTTTGATCTCCAAGTGCGTCGCGGTCTCGAGAAGGAGATGGCGGCGGTCGCCGCCAAGATTCAGTATGCGCCTGAACGCATATCCACCAAAGTGCTGTTCGGCCCTGTCTATCAAAAGGTTCTGGCGGAAGCTGAAGACTGGGGCGCTGACCTTATTGTACTGTGCTCGCATAGGCCTGGAATGGATCGTTTTCTCATCGGCTCTAACGCCACGACGATCGTCAATCACGCGCAATGTTCGGTGCTGGTGGTGCGAGGCGTCGCTGCGTAAACCTCCAGAACTCCCCGCCTGTAGCGTCGCTTCAAGAAAGCAGGGCGATATTTCGCGAGATGATGAAGCTAAGATGGCGCCGCGGTGACGGCGCTTTCACGAAACTCTCATCGCTCTCTCACATGACTCTGCTACCGACCCGTCGATGCGGCGAAGACGCGATGTCGCGGGAGGATGCTATGTCGAAAGACGCGATGCAGACCGAAAAGTCCGAAAGCAATACCGGCAAAATCGTCGGCGGCGCGATCGCCGCGGCCATCGGCGGCACGATCGGCGCGCTGCTGTTGGGCGGCTATGCCGTCCTGCCGGCCGCCGTCGTCGTTGGACTGCTCGGCGTTGCGCTTGGAGCGGTGTTCGACTGAGAGCGAGTTCGCGCCGGGCGACGTGAAATTCGGGTCCGGCTCGAAGGCGTAGGTTTTGAGTTCGCGCGTGAAACTTGGCGGCTTCAAAGGCGAAGCCGCTTTTTCTTTTTAGGGAGCGTCGCTCCGACCCGCCAATAAGGGGAATGAGATAACCTTAAATTGAACTGGCGCGCTGGTCTCCTTGGCTGTGGCTTTGCTAAACGGAAGCGTAGGAATATGAAATGCGTCGCGGGGAATATGGCCTTGGGCGGAACCGTTTTGCTCCGATTTCGTTACTCCCCTAGAGCCAGAGCCTCGCGCTGAAAAAGGCTTAGTTTTAACTGGGAGGTAGAAGATGAATAAAATTCTGGGATTTGCTGCCGCGGCCGCCGTTCTGTTTGGAGGCTCCGCTTTCGCCGATCCGGTGACCAGCCCGGCGAACGTCCGGTCCGGGCCCAGCCCGAAATGGCGCGTGGTGGCCACCCTGCCGGCGGGAACCGATGTGACGGTGGTCGATTGTGGCGCCGGCTGGAAGCGCGACTGGTGCGAAATTCAGGCGGGCTCCGTCCATGGCTTTGTCGCCGCGGGCGTCCTTGGGACGCAGGGAAATAATGTGCTTATCGCGCCCGTCGTAACCAACAACCAGGTCGCGATCTACAAGGGCCCTGGCGTCAACTACAAGATCATCGGAAACATTCCGGAGAACCAGACGGTCAACCAGGGCGCATGTTACCAAGGCACCGGCGGCGTCATCTGGTGCCAGGTGAATTATGGCGGCAAATCGGGCTACGCGATCCAGTCCGAGCTGCAGCGTCAGAACGCGCTCTTCCCGCTGTAATTCGCGCAGCGCGGCGCGGCGTGGACATTCCGCCGCCGCGCCGCTCTTTCGAGCACTGCCCGGACGCCCTATGATGCTACTGCGGCCACGCAGCCGCAGCGAGGGCCGCCACCATTCGAGCCGAAAATTCACAAGCCGCCGCAGCGCGCGTCTCGCCGCTGGTCCGGCGCGCGCTCGCCCCTAATCCCGGTCCCTTCACCTACACTGGCACGTGCAGCTATATCGTCGGATCCGGCGACGTGGCGATCATTGATCCCGGACCTGACGACCCGCGCCACGTTGAAGCGCTGCTCGCGGCGATCAGCAATGAAAAACTACGCTATGTGCTTGTCACCCATACGCACCGCGACCACTCTCCGGGGGCGCGCGCACTGAAAGAGGCGACGGGCGCCACGATAACCGGATGCCGGCCCTACGCGCCTTCTGAGTCCAACCGCGTCGGCGGTCCCAATCTCGACGCCGCGCATGACTTGGCGTATGCGCCGGATATTGTGCTCAAAGACGGCGACGCGCTCGAAGTGGGCGGCGCGTCGCTAGAGGCTTTGGAAACGCCAGGGCATACGGCGAACCATCTCTGCTTCGCGCTCGCAGAGGAAGAGGCGCTCTTTACCGGCGACCATGTGATGGCGTGGGCGACGACCGTCATCGCGCCGCCGGATGGCTCGATGAGCGACTATATGGCGTCGGTCGAGCGGCTGCGCGCGCGCCGCGACAGCGTTTACTGGCCGGGTCATGGCGAACCAATTCGTGATCCCCAGCGCTATCTGCGCGCCCTGATACATCACCGGCGCGCGCGAGAAGCTGCGATTCTCCAACGTCTCGAAGCCGGGGACGAGACGATCGCCGAGATCGTCGCGCACATTTACGAAGGCGTTGACAAGCGCCTCCACTTCGCCGCGGCGATGACGACGCTGGCCCATCTCGAAGATTTAATCTCGCGCGGTCTCGTCGATTGTGCGGGAACGCCTGGACTGCAGTCGCGTTTCGGGGGCCGCTGGACTTAAGGCGCTTCCGACGCCTGCAGAAAGATCACGACGTCGTTTTTGTGCACGCGGCCCAGCCGCTTGCGGGCTTCCTCGTCAAGAATGTCGGCGTCGACGGCATCACCCTTGATGAGCGCCAGACGGCTTTCCCAATGCATGCGTTGAAGCTTGAGCAGATTGCGCTCCAGGCGCAACTGTTCGAGCTTTTGCTCATATTCTTCGCCGGTCTTCAGCCCGCGCTGACCGTTAACCCCGTGCCAAATGAAGTAGGCGGCCATGACGCCAGCCGCCGTGTACAGAGCGAGCGGGAGTACGAGCGCGCGGAGAAAAACACGGAGACGATGCATGACCGCCAACATAACTTAGGCGGGTTTAAGCGCCGTTAAGGCTATATCGCTTTTTTGGTTCCAGACCGCGCCAGCCGCTCGATTTCGACACGAACGAGCCGCTCGACCAGCGAGGGCAGATTGGCGTCGAGCCATTGCTGCAGCATTGGCCGCAGCATTTCTTGAACGCCGTGATTTAGGATTTCGCTCTCACTAAGCGCCACACTGGCCGCAAGGGCCTGAAATTGCGACGCGACCGCAGCTGCAGCGTCGGCCGACAGCAGCGACTTCTCGGGCCCGGCGTCGGGGATCCCTATACTCGAATATTGCTGCTCGACCGCGCTTTTATCATCAATCTCCGCTGGCGCGCCTTCCCTTTTCTGCTCGCTCTCGCGGGCGGCGAAACGCAGCAACCGCGCGTCGCCTGTCTCTAGCTTCTCGCGACGCGGGTCGAACGCGAGCGATGACGGCGGTTCATCGTCGCGTCGATCAAGCGCGGGCGTGGGATAGGCTTTACCCGCTAATGACGGCGCATCGACATCCGGGCGAATGCGGCGACGGTCGTCGCCGCGCAAGCCGGGGAGGCCGTCGTCATCTGCGATGATGCGACGGATCGAAGCGAGAATTTCCTCCATGGAGGGCTCATTCGCGCGCGCTTCGTCCTGGAACGAGTGCGACGGGGCGGATGCGTTCGCTGCGCTCATGGAATTCTGCCGCTTTGCGCGGAAGGCGCCGCGCATGAGGGTGGACCGCATCTCTGACCGCGCCAAACCCGCGAATCAATTCGGCCCGAATGAATTCCACACTTTTCGCGCTATGATGTCACCCGCATTCGCGAAATTCTTATCGGCCGTCCGGCGTGTCGAGACCCAACCATTGTTCATGGACCTGATAAAGATGAACGCTCGGATCGTAGACCACGACGGCGAGGTTGATTTCTTGCGCCGACAAGCGCCCGATCGATCCTAACGCAGCATAGGAAGCAACGACGCGATCGCGCTGGGACGTGACGAGATTGACCCTGGCGTTGAGAAGCGCCTGCTGCGCATTTAGCACGTCAAGGGTCGTGCGCTGCCCGACGTTGGCCTCCTCCCGCACGCCGGCGAGCGCCGTCTCCGCCGCCTTAACCGCCGCCTGGCCGGAGATGATCGACGCCTTCGCGGTCTCGAGGAGGCCGTAACTCGAAACGACGCTGGCGCGCACGCTGTCGCGCTGAACATCGGCGTTGAGCCTCGCCTGCCCGAGCTGTTCCTTTGCCTGTCGAACTGAAGCGTATTCAGAGCCGCCCTGGTAGAGCGGCACGTTCAATTGTCCTATCGCGGAAGCGGTAAATTGTCGGGAGCCCGGCAGTCCGAGAAATGAATCGAATTGGTTTGAAACCTGGGTATTGACCGAGAGGCTCGGCATCAACGCGCCTTCCGCGACCTTGACGGCGAGTTCGGCGGCGTCGACCTGATGCAAGGCGGCAGTCACGCCAGGATGCTCAACGAGAGCGACGGCGATCGCCTCCTCCAGCGACTTCGGCAGCAGCGGTTCGAGGCTGCGCCCAGGCTGCAAATGCTTAGGTTCGCTGCCGATGATTTGGCGATAGTTCGCCATGCTGTTTTTAAGCTGCGCCTGCGCGGCGTAAAATTCGGAGCGGGCCAGCGCCACGGACGCTTCCGCCTGAGCCACGTCGGTTCGCGTCACCTCACCGACCTGGAAGCGATCGCGCGTCTGCTTGAGCTGCTCCTCCAGAACCGAAACGTTGTTCTTGCGCAGCGAGACGACCGCGGTGTCGCGCAGCACGTTCATGTATGCGGTCGCGCCGTTCTGAAGAGTCGCCTGTTCAGTCAGACGCATTGTCGATCGCGCCGCGAAGACGCCTGATTCCGCCTGCCGCACAGAATTTTCGGTGCGGAAGCCATCGAACAGCGTCTGCGACACGTTCAAAGTCGCGCCGCGTGGATAGCCAGTGTAGGTGTCCTGAAAATCACCGCTCGCGCCGGAGGCGGCGCCAGCCTGCTGGCTGCTGCTGCCGCCAAACGGTATCTTGATCGCAGCATATTGGGCGCCGTACTGCGCGGTGATGCTGGCTTTCGGTCGAAGGCCCGCCTTTGCTTTCGGCGCGTCCTCGTCCCGCACGCGCACATTGGCGCGGCTTTGGTTGAGATCCGGATTGCCGTAATAGGCCCGCGCAAGAGCCGAGAGCAGGGTTTCGGCCGAAGCCTCACCAGGCGAGACGGTGAGGAAGGCAAGCGCCAAAGCGGCGGACGCGCAGGACAGGAAGTTGGCTGTTCGCCGCTTCCCGAGGCCAAACCCGTCAGTCGCCATTGTTCCCCAACCTCTCCTCGCGCGCGCGGCCGCTCTCCGGCCGCGGTGAGTCGCTACGATGAACGCTGAATGCAACGCTAGAAATGTGATTGAGGCGAAATGGCGGCGCTAAAGGCTAAACGCCGGCGCCTGAGCGAAACCTTCAAGAACTGGCGCGCTGGCCGAGAAGAGCGGCCGCTCTCCGGCCGCGCGGCCTTCTTGACGCTCGAAGCGCACGACTTGCTGGCCGGCGCGCGGCTCAGGCCTGACAATCGCAAGCAACCGTCCGTCGGGCGTCAGCTGCTCAAACAAGGCGTCGAGGCCTGCTTGAGCATGTCCCTGGACGATGATGACGTCGTAAGGGCCGCCGCTGCGGAAGCCCTTTTCCAGCGGTCCCAGCTCCAGTTGTACGTTTTCGCAGTTCAGCGCGTCGACCCCTGTCCTGGCGCGCGCATAAAGCTCAGGGTCGCATTCGAGCGCGACGACCTTCTCCGCAAGTCCAGAGAGCAGCGCGGCCGAGTAGCCGGCCCCGCCGATATCGAGCGCCTTTTCGGTTGCTTTGATCTCGGCCTCCTGGAGCATTCGTGCGAGCACGAGCGGCGGCAGCAGGCTGCGCTTGTGTCCGCCAGCGGATTTCACGCAGACCGCGAGATCGGAATAGGCGAGCGACGCGAGGGAATCGGGCAGGAAAAGCTCGCGCGGAACGCTGAGAAAGCGTTCCAGCAAGGGCACGTCGGTAACGTCGAAAGGACGAAGCTGGCGCTCAACCATGGTGTGCCGGAGCGTCGCCGTCGCCTCACGCGCTTTCGCCACTCGCGTCACCTTGTCCAACATTCGATATCCGGCTTGCGCCGGCCCCCTCGCAGGAGATGCTGCAGCGCAGGAATTCGCCGCCGGCGCTTTATAGGAGCCGACTCACGTCATGTCCATCGCTCGGCTTACAACTCAGCGCCCACGAGCATACGGACGCCGTCGCCGCTTTCACCCAGTCGGCGCATTTGTTCGAGCGAGGTCTTGTCGAGAACGTCGGCGATGGCCTCACGCGCCTGAAGCATGACGAGGCGCACCGCGCACCTCGTCTCGTCTACGCAATCGTCGCAGCGACGATAAACCGTTTTGCTCGCGCATTGGATGGGTGCGAGCGGCCCGTCGAGCGCGCGCACGATATTGCCGACCCCAATCTCCTCTGGGGGGCGCGCCAGCATATAGCCGCCGCCCTTGCCTTTTTTCGAATAAACGAAGCCGGCGTTGCGCAATTCGCCCAAGATTGCGTCGAGAAACTTTTTTGGAATTTGGTTCGAGGCGGCGATATCCGCGACTAGCGCCGTTTCGCCCGGCCGCACTCCGGCCAAGTGAACCATAGCCTTGAGACCATACTTGGCTTTTTTCGTCAGCATTCCCTGTTTGACCTTTAGGGGACTCGGCGAATGACTCGCGCAATTCCCTTATTCACTGGCATTCTAATGGAATTCTGCCGGTTTTCTATATTTATGGGCGAAACAGGTCAGCTGCCAGAATTGACAAAGTCGACTCACTTTATAGAGTAAAATTCGGTCTCGCCAGGAAAGGGAAAATGGCGACAGTCTTCGACGCGCTGAGCACAATTAATCCGCTCTATTCCATTTCTGGCTTCGCCGTCGGCGCGCTCGTCGGCTTCACCGGCGTCGGCGGCGGATCGCTGATGACGCCGATACTTATGCTGGTTTTCGGCATCGCCCCAAACACCGCGGTTGGGACCGACCTGCTCTACGCCGCCATCACCAAGACAAACGGCACGCTCGTTCACGCCCTGCACGGCACAGTGGATTGGCGCATCACGCGCCGGCTGGCCTATGGCAGCGTGCCTGCGACCGTTGCGAGTCTGGTCCTTCTCTCTTGGCTCGGCAAGGCGGGCGGTCACGCGGCCAACGGCCTGATTACTTCGGCTCTCGGATTCGCTCTGCTGCTCACCGCGTGCTCAATCCTCTTTCGGCGATTGATCCTGGATCACATCGCGAGGCACACCAGCAATATGAGCGACAGACGCTCGCTCTGGTTGACGGTGACCCTCGGAGTCTTTCTCGGCGTGCTGGTGTCGATCTCCTCCGTCGGGGCCGGGGCGATCGGCATGACCGTGCTGCTGGCTCTTTATTCGCACACGCCGACCGCGCGTCTTGTCGGCTCCGATATCGCCCATGCCGTGCCGCTGACGCTGATCGCCGGCTTCGGACATTGGCTGATGGGCGGCGTCGACTGGTTGCTGCTGTTCTCGCTTCTTATCGGTTCAATTCCGGGCATCGCGTTGGGGGCCCATTTCGCGGCGCGGGTTCCCGACCGCTATCTACGGCCCGCCTTGGCGAGCGTCATGGCCTTCGTCGGAATCAAACTCTCGATATAGTCCACAATTCTCCCTCAGGAGCGCGACATGTTGCAGACAGTGCCGAAGTTCACGCCGCCGACGAAACCCGGCCGAGGCCGAATCTACGACTCGATTACCCAAACGATTGGCGATACGCCGCTCGTTCGGCTGGATCGATTGGCGCGGGAGCGCGGCGTAGAAGCGAATCTCCTCGCCAAGCTCGAATTCTTCAATCCAATCGCGAGCGTCAAGGACCGCATCGGCGTCAGCATGATCGAGGCGCTCGAGAAGAGCGGCAGAATTACGCCGGGCAAATCGGTGCTGATCGAGCCGACGTCCGGCAACACCGGCATCGCTCTCGCGTTCGTTGCAGCTGCGCGCGGTTACCGACTTATCCTCGTCATGCCGGAGTCGATGTCGCTGGAGCGGCGCAAGATGCTGGCGCTGCTCGGCGCCGAGCTGGTGCTCACGCCGGCCTCGCAGGGCATGAAGGGCGCGCTCGCCAAGGCCAATGAACTCGCCGCCGAAAATTCCGACGCAGTCATCCCGCAGCAGTTCGAGAACCCTGCAAACCCGGACATTCACCGCGCGACCACGGCGGAGGAAATCTGGAACGACACGAATGGCGAGGTTGACTATTTCGTTTCCGGCGTCGGCACTGGCGGCACGATCACGGGCGTCGGCCAGGCGCTCAAGGCGCGCCGGCCCGGCTTGCGCGTGGTGGCCGTGGAGCCCGAAGATTCCGCCGTACTTTCAGGACGCCCGCCCGGCCCACACAAGATTCAAGGGATTGGCGCAGGCTTCGTGCCGCCCATTCTCGATCGAAGCGTCATCGACGAGATCATCACCATCGGCAATCAGACAGCGTTCGAGACGGCGCGGCTGCTCGCTCGGATAGAAGGCATTCCGGTCGGCATCTCGTCCGGCGCCGCGGTCGCGGCCGCATTGGAGATCGCCGTCCGTCCGGAAGCCGCCGGCAAAAACATCGTCGTGATCATTCCCTCCTTTGCGGAGCGCTATCTTTCGACGGCGCTCTTCGAGGGGCTCTAACGGTCACGGCGCGGGCGGCGGCGCGCGTCTCAGGTTTTGGAAGATCCGTTTCTGTTGCGCTTTTGCGGCGGCTTAGTTGCGGGCGCGGGCGGGGCCGCCTGTGCAATCTTGCGACGATGCAGCGCATGACGCGAATAGGCGCCGATGACATAGCCCACAGCGACGATAACGATATAGACAATTACTAAGAAGCCGCCCCGCTGATTGGCGGACGCCGCCCGTTCCAGAAGGGCGATGACGTCGGTCTGGTCGATAAATTTGTCGGCGATCACGCCGCAGATGATGCCGACGATCGGCACGAGCCAGGATGGCAGCCGGAAAAAGCCGAGCGCTATCGCTATGAGGAATGCGACGAGCCCGAAGACGTGCAAGAACTCGATCAAGATCGACTGCATGATGAGTCCTACAAAGCGGACGAGCTTGATCATTTCACTTCCTTGCCCTCATTGATTTTGGGAAAGCTTACACGTTCGGCAGGTGCTGCGCGAGCGCTTCAAGCACCGCCATGCGCACCGCGACGCCCATCTCCACCTGTTCTCGAATAAGAGAGCGCGCGCTGTCGGCCACCGCTGTGTCGATCTCGACGCCGCGGTTCATCGGACCCGGATGCATCACGAGCGCATCCGGCGCCGCGCAGGCAAGCTTCTCCTCGTCGAGGCCGAAGAAATGGAAATATTCGCGCGCGCTCGGCGTCAGCGCGCCGGCCATGCGCTCGCGCTGAAGGCGCAGCATCATGACGATATCCACTCCTTCGAGTCCGCGCTTCATGTCGTGGAACACCTCAACGCCCAGCCGCGAGAGGCCGTCGGGCGCAAGCGTCGAAGGTCCGATCACCCGCACACGGGCGCCCAGCGCGCCAAGGAGCAAAATGTTCGATCGGGCGACGCGCGAATGAAGAATGTCGCCGCAGATGGCGACCGTCAGTCCCTCGATGCGGCCCTTGTTGCGCCTGATCGTCAGAGCGTCGAGAAGCGCCTGAGTAGGATGTTCATGGGCGCCGTCGCCAGCGTTGACCACGGAACAATCGACCTTGCGCGCGAGAAGATGAACCGCCCCGGCGTGCGCATGACGGACCACGATGATGTCCGGCCGCATCGCGTTGAGCGTGACCGCCGTGTCGATCAGCGTCTCGCCTTTCGACTCCGAGGAGCGCGCGACCGACATGTTCATCACGTCGGCGCCCAGACGCTTCCCAGCGATCTCAAAGGACGCCTGGGTACGCGTCGACGGCTCGTAAAAGAGATTGATTTGGGTTCGCCCGCGCAAACTCGAACGTTTTTTGTCGACCCGGCGCGAAACCTCGATCGCCTCCTCGGCCATGTCGAGTAGGGTCACGATGTCGGGACGAGTCAGCCCTTCGATGCCGAGAAGGTGGCGGTGCGGGAAAGAAGCTTGCGTCGCCCCTGTTTGCATGCGCCGTCTATACCAGCTTTGACCCACGCCGGAAGCATGATGTCGCCGGCGAGTCGGAGTCGGTTGATCGCGTTTCAGTTCCCTTGACATATACTCGCCCCGAGCACATGTCTTGCGCAATGACGGTTGCGAGATCCTAATCCGCAGCTTAGTCTTGAAAGCTTGAGCGCTCCGAGCGGGAACCCCTCTCGGAGATTTTATGGGGGTTACTTATACTCAAGCTGAGTATAAGTAAAAGGTTCCGAGCATGACTCTTCTGACAGCCGACATGCGCAACGTGTCGAGTGGCGCACGCGAGCTACCCAGGAATGCCCTCGGCGTCGGCCCGAGCGGCCGCTTTCCGGCCCTGCCCCGCCCTGCTCTCGAATGGACGCCGGAAATCCAGGCCGCGACAGCCCATCTTTACGAACGGGTGGCGAGAGTCGTTCCGCCGGTCGAGTGGCCGTTCTTTGCCCCTTATGTGAAGGCGATCAACGATCTCAAACATGTGCGCAACGCGACCATCCTTGCGCACAACTACATGACGCCAGAAATCTACCACTGCGTGGCCGATCATATCGGCGACAGCCTGCAGCTCGCCAAGCTCGCGGCGAAATCCGACGCCGACATCATCGTTCAGGGCGGCGTGCATTTCATGGCCGAAACGTCGAAGCTGCTCAATCCGGACAAGGTCGTGCTCATGCCCGACCTCAAGGCGGGCTGCTCACTCGCTGAGTCCATCACCGGAGCCGATGTGCGCGCCTTGCGCAGGCAATATCCGGGCGTGCCGATCGTCGCCTATGTGAACACCTCGGCCGATGTGAAGGCTGAGGTCGACATCTGCTGCACGTCATCGAATGCGGTCAAAGTCGTCGAGAGCCTTGGCACCGATCGTGTGATCATGGTTCCGGACCGCTATTTGGCGCAGAACGTCGCCGCGCAGACGAAGGTGAAGATCATCGCCTGGCATGGCGCCTGCGAGGTGCATGAGCGCTTCACGGCCGAAGAGATCGAGAACTACCGCGCCGATAACCCCGGCGTGAAGGTCCTCGCCCATCCCGAATGCCCGCGCGAAGTGATTGAAGTTTCCGACTTCGCCGGCTCGACGGCGGCGATGATCGACTATGTCCGGACCAAGAAGCCGGCCCGCGTGCTGCTCGTCACCGAATGCTCGATGGCGGACAACGTCGCCGCAGAGACGCCGGACGTCGAATTCGTGCGGCCCTGCAACTTCTGCCCGCATATGAAGCGGATCACACTGCCGAAAATACTCGATAGCCTGCTTTACGTCCGGGAAGAAGTGACGGTCGATCCGGCGGTGGCCGAGCGCGCGCGCCGCAGCGTGCAACGCATGATCGATCTGGGCTAAGCTCTTGGCCGCCTCGGCCAGACGAAACTGGGTGAACTATGCCGGCGCTCGATGCGACGATTGCGGCCATCGACGCCGCCAATGCCGACGACCCCCGTCAGATTGAGGGCCGAGCTTTCGAGCTGGTCTACGCCGAACGCATGAGCGCGCGGCTCGCATCGCTCTATCCCGACGCCTCCGATCTCCTCAAGATTGCGACGCGGGCGCAACACCTGCGCCGCTGGGAGATTGAGCGTTCGAAATATGAGGAAGGTCGCCGCGGCTACAATGATTGGCGACGCGCTTGCCGCATACATCACGCCAATCTCGTTGCAGACATCATGCGCGCCAATGGTTACGACGACCCAGCGATCGCGCATGTCGGCGCGCTGATTCGCAAGGAACAGCTCAAGAAAGACCCTGAGTCGCAGGCGCTCGAAAACCTCGCCGCGATCGTCTTTCTCGAGCACTACTTCGACGACTTTCTGGAAAAGCACCGCGATTACGAAGACGACAAGCTCGTCGACATTCTCGGCAAGACGTTGTGCAAAATGTCGCCCAGGGGCCATGCGGCGGCTCTTGCTCTTCCTTTCGCCCCACGCGCGCGCGGCCTTGTCGAAGCTGCCCTTGCCCGCGAGGCCGATGCGCTCGCGCGGCTCGCGGCAGTCGCGGTCGATTAGAGAGTCGATGCGCGAGGATTTGCCTCCCATCATTATTGTCGGCGGCGGACTCGCGGGCGTGTTCTGCGCGCTTAAAATGGCGCCGACGCCAGTGGCGATCTTCGCGCCGACGCCGATCGGATACAGCGGCTCATCCTTTTGGGCGCAAGGCGGCATCGCCGCCGCTGTCGAAGAAGGCGACACGCCGGAAAATCACGCGAACGATACGGTTGCAGCAGGCGGCGGCATTGTCGATCGCGACGTCGCGCTCGCCATGGCGCGAGAAGCGCGCGCACGTATCGAAGATCTCGCAGCGATGGGCACGCCTTTCGATCGATCGGCGCTCGGCGGCTTCGCGCCGTCGCAAGAGGCGGCGCATTCGCGGCGGCGCATCGTTCGCGTCAAAGGCGACGTCGCCGGGCGCGCGATCATGGACATTCTGGCGAAGGAAGTCGCCAGAACCCCATCGATCCACATCGTCGAAGGCTATTCGGCGCAGGAAATCGTGATGCGCGACGGCCGAGCGGTCGGCGTCCGCGCCCGCGATAACGACGGCATGATCCATGAGACTCCCTGCGCGGCGCTGATTCTCGCGACGGGCGGAATCGGCCATCTTTATCGGGTCACGACCAATCCGTTGGAGGCGCGTGGAATAGGCGTCGCCATGGCGGCGCGCGCTGGCGCGTTGATCGCCGATGCGGAATTTGTTCAGTTTCACCCGACGGCGATCGATATCGACGCCGACCCGGCGCCGCTTGCGACCGAAGCTCTCCGCGGCGAAGGGGCGACGATTGTTGATCGCAACGGCCGACGCTTCCTGCTCGACATCGATCCGAATGGCGAACTTGCGCCGCGAGACATTGTCGCGCGCGGCGTCTTCGCCAGCATTCAGGCCGGAAAGGGCGCGTTTCTTGACGCCCGCGCGGCGGTCGGCGCGGAATTCCCCACGCGCTTTCCCACGGTTTACGGCAGCTGCATGGGCGCGGGGATCGATCCCTCGCGCGAACTCATCCCGATCGCGCCAGCCGCGCATTATCACATGGGCGGCGTTTGGACTGACGCACGCGGCCGTACGAGCCTCGATGGTCTCTGGGCCGTCGGCGAAGTTGCGTCGACGGGCGTCCATGGCGCGAACCGGCTCGCTTCCAACTCTCTGCTTGAGGCGATCGTTTTCGGCGCCCGCGTCGCAGAGGACGTGCGCGCAACGTCGCTCGCTTCCATCGAATGGCGGCCCCAGGCGGATCAAATCGAGCCGATACCGCGCGATCGCGACTTTGCGGTCATCGAGGAGTTGCGCGATCTGATGTCGGCGAATGTCGGCGTCATCCGCAACGGCCCCTCGCTCGCGGTCGCGGTAAGATCCATCCGGCGCATGATGTCGCGGACGAGCGATATCGAGGCGCATAACATGTTGACGACGGCTCTTTTCATCGCAGCCGCGGCGCTCACGCGACGCGAGAGCCGCGGCGCGCACTTCCGCTCAGATTTTCCGCAGGCGGACCTCACCCTTGCGCGACGTTCGCTCAACACGCTCGACGCCGTTCTGCGCGTCGCCGACGAGGTTGAGGCATGACCTTCGATTTGTCGCCGATATTGATCGAAGAGGCGGTCCGAGCGGCGCTCGCCGAAGATCTTGGCCGCGCCGGCGACGTCACGACGCAGGCGACCATCCCCGCGAATGCGCAGGCTCATGCGGCCATCGTTGCGCGCGACTCGGGCGTCGTCGCCGGACTTCCCGCGGCGCGCGTCGCCTTCGCCATGATGGGGCCCGAAATCCTCTTTGAAGAACAGTCGAAGGACGGCGACTCCGTTGAGCCAGGAACGCAGATCGCCATTGTGTCCGGCTCGGCGCGCGCCATTCTCTCCGCCGAGCGCGTCGCGCTTAATTTTCTCGGCCGGCTGTCAGGCGTCGCCACGCTGACCGCACGCTACGTCAGCGCCGTCGCCGGCGCGTCTGCGCGAATCTGCGACACGCGCAAAACAACGCCATCGCTGCGCGCCTTGGAAAAATACGCGGTGCGCTGCGGCGGCGGCGTTAATCACCGCTTCGGCCTCGACGACGCCGTGCTCATAAAAGACAATCACGTCGCCGTCGCCGGCGGCGTCGTTCAGGCTCTCAGAGCGGCCAAGGCGCATGTCGGCCATCTCGTGAAGATCGAGATAGAAGTCGACACGCTGGACCAATTGCGTGAGGTTCTCGACGAAGGCGCCGACGCCGTGCTGCTCGACAATATGACGCTTGACGATCTGCGCAGCGCCGTCGCGCTCGCGCGAGGCCGAATAATCTGCGAAGCCTCGGGCGGCGTCACGCTCTCGAACGTCGCCGAGATTGCGAAAACAGGCGTCGATCTCATTTCCGTCGGCGCGCTGACGCACTCCGCCGCCACGTTTGATATCGGCTTAGACATAGAAATCAGTCGATAGTTAGTTCCAGCGAAGCTTCGGCCGGGGGAGCCACCGGCCGGCTTCCTTGGCGCCGCTCCCGCTGTTATAACCCCCACGCTTTCACAGACCCTCGAGCAACGTCAGGAGCCATGCCTTCGTCCTTCGTTCGCAAGCTGATCAGCCGAGTGCGGCGAAGGCTTTGGAGCTCTCCGATCTCGTCAATGCCAGCGCAGTTGAGGCCAGAGGCGACGCGCGACAAAAGCCTCGCCGCCGAGATCAGCGATTACGAGCGCACTGTCGGCTTTGCCCACAGCGCGGGCTCGATGCCGCTGCGCACCTTGCTGCGCATTGAGCGGCTGCTGACCGGAACGTCAATCTTTTCGGTCGAAACCGGCTGCGGCAAGTCAACGATTTTTCTTTCCCGCATCGCGGAACGGCATAAGGTTTTCTGCTATGACGATCGCGGCCAGGAGGCTTCGAGCGTCGACTATTTCATGAACTGTCCCGCGACCCGGTCGGATCGCCTCGAACTTGTCTTTGGTCCGACTCAGCTCACGCTGCCGCGCCACGAGGGCCATGTTCCCTACGATCTCGTCCTGATCGACGGCCCGCACGGTTTTCCGTTCCCGGAACTCGAATATTACTACTTCTATCCGCACCTGAAGACCGACGGGCTGCTGATCATCGACGACATCCATATCCCGACCATCAGCCGGCTTGCGGACTTCCTCAGCGAGGACCGTATGTTCGAGAAGGTGGAGTTCGTCGGCTCGACGGCCATTTTCCGCCGTACCGACGCGCCGGTCTTTGATCCGTTGGGCGACGGTTGGTGGCTGCAGGATTTCAATCGTCGGCGCGCGTCGTTCCTCAAAGACATCTATCTGCAGGACGGGAAGCGCCGGGCCCCGATTTCATTCGAGAAAATCTACTAGAGCAGGTTCCGAAAAAGTTGACAGACTTTTTCGATGAGAACCTGCTCCAACGTTTTGATTTTGAGCGATTCCTTATCGATCACATGATTCCATGTGATCGGGAAGCGCTCTAAGCTAACGCTTGCGCGACGAAGGGCGTTCCATTCGCCTGCGACAACCGTCCCAATCGCAGGCCGCGCTTCTCCAACATTGCCGGCAGCTTGGGCGAAAGCAGAAAGGCGAGCTCCTGCTCGCGCGTGATGGTTACCGTATCGAGCTTTCGCAGGTCCTCGTCCACATGTCCGGGATGGCACATGATGAGGTGTCTTCTGCCCGGCGCTCGTAAATAGCTCTGGAAGGCTTTCGCGTAATCGAAGCTCGGGTGAAAATCCGAAAATCCCGCGAAACCATCATTTACGTCAAAGCCACGGTAGCGCGCCTCCCGACTGAAGCCGCTCGCAAGCGAGAACGCGGCGAGCGCCTTTCGAGCGTTGGCGCCCCGGGTAAGAATGCGATGCAAGACATCTCCAGCGTCGCGCACCCAGGTCCGGCCCTTAAGATTTCGCGCGGACATGGCGTCGAGCAGCGCCGTCCTTATGCCGGGGAGGACATGAATATGTTGATGACCATCGACATGGCCGGGCGGGCGATCCATCACCGCTTCGAATCTGTCGAACTGCCGATCAATCTCTTGGCGAATTTCGTCAAGCGGCAGCTCCTTCTTGAAGGCCATCCGGACGACTTGCGGGAGCGGGGGAAATTCTCCGTTCGGCGCAAATTTCGGCATCGAGGAGAGAGGCCGTCCCAGGGTCAGATTGAAATGCAGGCCGATGTCCGCGTCGCGCCCCCGGCGAACCAGCTCCAAGCCCATGGCCGGCCAACGGGGCCCATTTACGAGCGCCGAAACTGCTGTAATCCTTCCCGCATCGAGCGCTTCCAGAATGCCGGCGCTGACCCCATAGGACAGGCCGTAGTCGTCCGCGCATAACGCAACAATCTGGTCTTTACCCATCGGCCCGCTTCCTCCGCCGCTCGGCAATTATCCCTATGCTACTCCAATAAATATTGGTTTAAACCGCTTCATGAACAGTCCCGACATATCGCTTGTGATCCCTGTTTTTAACGAGGCGGCGAATCTTCGGCCGCTGGCGGCGAGAATTGCGTCCGCCCTCGACGTTTGCGACGTCTCCTATGAGGCGGTCTTCGTCGACGACGGCTCCGGCGACGAGAGCCTGGACATTCTGCGGGACCTCTGCGCCGAGGAGCCGCGCTTTCGCGCCCTGGCGCTTTCACGCAATTTCGGCAAGGAAGTCGCGATCGCCGCCGGGCTTGACGACGCCAGAGGACGCGCGGCCGTGATCCTGGACGCCGATCTCCAGCACCCGCCGGAAGTGATCGCGCAATTCATCGAGAAGTGGCGTGAAGGCTACAAGAATGTCTACGGCCAGCGTATCGACCGCGCCACCGATCCTAAGCTGCGCGTCGCGCTCACCCGCCTCTTTTACCGCTTGCTGGAGAATTTCGGCGACGTGCGGCTGCCGCCCGGCGCCGGCGACTTCCGGCTCCTCGATCGGCAGGCGGTCGACGCGCTGCTGACGATGCGCGAACGGGCGCGCTTCAATAAGGGCCTGTTCGCCTGGATCGGCTTCAAATCGATCGGCGTGCCTTTCGAAGTCGAGGAACGGGCGACCGGAAAGTCGAAATTCAATTTCTCGAGGCTGGCGCGTTTCGCGCTCGACGGGCTGATGTCCTTCTCCTCAATTCCGCTCAAGGTTTGGACCTATGTCGGAATGAGCATATCGGCCTTCGCCCTCGCCATGGCGGTATATTATTGGGCGCGCACCATGCTCTTTGGCGTCGACACGCCGGGCTTTCCCACGCTGGTGGTGTCGATCGCCTTTTTCTCCGGCGTTCAGCTGATTTCTCTTGGCGTGCTCGGCGAGTATGTCGCGCGCATCTTTAATGAGGTAAAGGGAAGGCCGCTTTATCTCGTCGCAGAAAGACTGGGCGGTGAGGAAACCAGCGCGAAAGCGGGCGATAAGGATTTAAAAACATGATGATGGGCGCGCTTCTTCAACTATTTCATTCACTGTTAGCCGCATGTCATTGACAAGGCGCAAATTCATGAACTCAGACGGCGGCCGTGCGCTTCTGCGCGGCAAAAACGTCATCATCGCCGCGGCGCTGATCGCGCTCTTTGCCGCCTTCGGCGTGCGCATCTGGCGTTTCGCGGCGGCCCCCGGCCTGCCGACCCTGCTCGAAGGATTGCCGGAGTCAAAGACGGAAGCCGATCAGCAGATTTTCCAGTCACGGCTCACCGAACGTTTCCACGTGGGATCGACCGAGGTCGACGATCTTATCGACGAATTGCGCGACGACGGCTTTATGGTCGACGCCGACAAGGACATCGCGACCTTTGAACGCGGCGCGAACATCACGGATAAATGTCGCCGCAGCGCCAATATTCGCTGGTCGCGGGGAGAAGGCGACGAACTCGCCACGATAACCGGCGGATATACCCTCCACTGCCCCGAGCGCTGAAGAGCGCAGGCTTAACGGAATCCTGCTAGGACGATTGCGATGATTCGCAATCTGCTCTCGGTTGGCGGCTTCACCCTGCTTTCGCGCGTGACGGGATTTCTGTCGCTTGCGATGCAATCCGCCATTATGGGCGCCGGCGCCGTGTCCGACGCCTTCTTTATCGCCCAGCGATTGCCGAACAGTTTTCGCGCGATCTTTGGCGAAGGGGCGTTCAATGCCGCCTTCGTTCCTTCCTATTCGATGGCGATTGAGCAGGAGGGCGACGCGGCCGCCGAGGAATTCGCCGGCGAAGTTTACACGTTGCTGCTTGCCTCGCAGATCATATTGCTGGCGATCGTCTGGGTCCTCACGCCGCAATTCGTTTCGCTGCTGGCTCCGGGCCTCGACGACCGTCCGGAAAAATTCGCGCTGGCCGTCAATCTGACGCGCATCACCTTTCCCTATCTGCTCTTCATCACGCTTTTTGTCCTGCATATGGGCGCGCTGAACGCTCATGGCCGGTTCGCGCTTCCAGCCTTCGCGCCTAATCTCATGAATCTTACGGTGATGGCGGCGCTCGCCGTCGCTTTTCTTTTTCCAAACGCCGGATATGCCGCGAGTTGGGGCGTCACCATCTCGGGCGTTCTGGAGCTCTGGCTGTTGATGTGGCAGGCGCGGCGTATCGGCGTTCTGCAGAGGTTGCGCAAGCCGCACTGGCCGCGCGTGCGCGATTTCTTCATCCGCCTTGGGCCGGCGATCATCGGTTCGGCGAGTCCCCAGATCGCCGTGCTCGCCGACACGATCCTTTCATCGATGCTTCCGGACGGCGGGGTGTCATCGATTTCCTACGCGGAACGGCTTTACCAGCTTCCTGTCGGAGTCATCGGCATTGCCGCCGGCACCGTGCTGCTGCCGGAGATGAGCCGGCGGCTCGCCGCGGGCGATGAGGCTGGCGCTTACCACGCGCAAAGCCGCACAATGGCGCTCACTGTCGCGCTCGCCGCGCCATTCTTCATCGCCTTCGACACGATTCCGGAACTGATCGTCGCCGGGCTTTTCCAGCGCGGCAAATTTTCAGCCGCAGACGCCTACGCGGCGGGCGACGTGCTCGCCGCCTATGGCGCCGGTCTGATGGCGCTTGTGCTGATCGCCTCAGCGCGCGCGAGTTTTCAGGCGCGCGGCGACACCAGAACGCCAATGCTCATCGCGCTTGGGGCGCTCGCCGCGAATGTCGCGTTGAAAATCATTTTGTTCCGGCCGCTCGGCGCCGTCGGGCTCGCTACTGCGACGTCGGTCGGACTGTGGATCAACCTCGCCGCGCTCGTCGGAATCGCTCTCGCCCAGGAATGGATGCGTTTTGACGCCATTTTCGTAAAGACGCTCGGCGCGACATTTGTCGCCTGCGCCTTTCTATCCGCTGTCGCGATCTTCGGCCGTTCGTTGGCGCTGGCGCTCGGCGCTCATTTTGGCGTACTCGCCAATCTCGTCGCCCTTACGTCGCTCGCCGTTGCTGGCGCGTTCGTCTACGCCGGCGCGCTCGTCGGCGCGCTTCGCGCGGGCGGGGTGACGATTAGAAGCCTCAGGCGTCGAATGTCAGACGAATTGCGCCAAGCCAGGGATTGAGTCGACGATCTCTCGCAGCTTTTCAGGGCCCAGTTTGGCTTCGGCATAACCGAAAATCTCATGGCCCAGCGCCGGGATTTGGCTCATTTCAATGCCTGCGCCGGTGAGCTTGGCGCCAAGGCCCATCAGCCCGCCCATGCCGCCCATCAATCCGCCGAGGCCGCTGCCGCCGCCGGCGGATTCGGCAGACTCGATCGCCACCTGCGCGCCGGGGAGCGTGTCGAGAAATTCGCCGACAGCGCCGTCGGGCGACTCTTTTTGAAGGAAGCCCAGGACGAGGCCAACCGCGGTTCTGGCGACCTCCGCGTCAACGCCAAGGGCCACAGAGACTCGCGCCACCAGTTCATCCATATCGGGCCCCACACTTCCGAAGTCGGAAAACGCGAGGACTGTCGCCGCGACGGGGATGAAAATCAAGGCCGCTCCGCTCGCGCTTTCGCACGAGGTCGGTTGGACTTGGCGGGACGGCTGACGCGCGCTTACCGCACGCGTCAGCTCCGGAACCTTACGCTGATCGGCGAAGATCGGTCCGTGTGCCAGTTCGCTCGCGCAAGGCAGGCAGAATGCTTCGGATCTTCTCGACCCCATCGGCTCCAATGATCGTTTCGGCGCTTTTCAGAACTTGGCGCACCAAAGCGTCGGTTTGAGCTTCGCTAATCCCCAGTTTTTCGAGCTGTCCAGCGAGAATGTTCACATCGGCGCGGCCACGACCGAAAAGACTCGTCATGCCTTCTATGGTCTGAGTGACGCCGCCGTCGCCGACAAACTGCGCCGTGTCGACGGCCTCTTGGGCGCTCGGCATCTTGGCGATCATGACCTGCACATTGCCCGTCTTATCCTTGTCGCGAAGAAAACGAAGCACGAGGCCAATCGCCGCCTTGGCGATGTTCGGATCGAGCTTCGTCTCGGCGATGACGTTTTTGGTGAGATCTTCCATTGGGCGTCCTCCCCCGCAAACACTGCGGTTGCGGGAGAGATGTCGCGGCGACGTCCGCCTTCAAGCGTGACTATATTCCAGCGCTATGCGGCGTCGAGGCCGTAAAGCGAGTGCAGCGTGCGGACCGCGAGTTCGGTGTAGGCCTCGTCGATCAGCACGGAAAATTTGATCTCCGACGTGGTGATTGCGCGGATGTTGACGCCCTTCTCCGACAAAGCGCGGAACGCCTGAGCGGCGACGCCGGCATGGCTGCGCATGCCGATCCCAATCGCCGAAACCTTGGCGACGTCCTTTTCGCCGGTGATATGCGCGAAACCGACCGCATCCTTGACCTTTTCAATGATCGCAAAGGCGCGCTCATAGTCAGCCGTGCCGACCGTGAAGGTCATGTCGGTCATGCCCTCTTCCGAGACGACCTGCACGATCATGTCAACGTTGATTCCTGCCTCGGCCAGCGGCATGAACACCGCGGCCGCGACGCCCGGCTTGTCGGCGACGCGCCGAAGCGTGATTTGCGCCTCGTCGCGCGAGAAGGCGATGCCTGTGACGACTTGGGCTTCCACAATGTCCTCCTCGTTGCAGATCAACGTCCCCTGCCCCGGATTTTCCGGGTCGTCGAAGGACGAGCGCACGTAAGTCGGGACGCCATGCACCATGGCGACCTCGACTGAACGCACCTGCAAAACCTTTGCGCCGAGCGACGCCATTTCCAGCATCTCTTCGAAAGAGATCTTGTCCATCCGGTGCGCCTTCGGCACGACACGGGGATCAGTGGTGTAGACGCCATCGACGTCCGTGTAGATGTCGCAGCGGTTGGCCTTGATCGCCGCGGCGAGGGCGACGGCGCTGGTGTCGGAGCCGCCGCGGCCGAGCGTCGTGATCCGTCCACTGTTCTTGTGCACGCCCTGAAAGCCCGCGATGACGGCGATTTCTCCGCGGCCGAAACCGTCAACGATGCCCGAGCCGTCGATCGATTCGATTCGCGCCGCGCCATGCGCGGCATTGGTGTAGATCGGCGCTTGCCAGCCGAGCCAAGAACGGGCGGGCATGCCCGCCTTCTGCAAGGCGATCGCTAGAAGTCCGGCCGTCACCTGCTCCCCGGAAGCGACGACGGCGTCATATTCGCTCTGATCGTAAAGCGGCGCCGCCTCTTTGCACCAAGCGACGAGCTCGTTGGTCTTGCCGGCCATCGCAGAGACGACGACCGCGACCTCATGCCCGGCGTCGACCTCGCGTTTCACGTGGCGCGCGACATTATGGATGCGATCGACAGTGGCGACCGACGTGCCGCCGAATTTCATGACCAAGCGTGACATGAGGACCGGGAAATGGGCGAGACGCTCGCGTCCCGCGGGAAGCGGCGCTATATGTGTCCGCGCCGGCAGGCCTGTCAACGGCGGCGATCGCCAAGCATTCTGCCTTTTTCTTTGGAGAAGTTTTCTTGCCGTATAGGGTTTTTATCTCTCACGGCTGGCATGACAAATGGATTGCGCGACAAATGGCGCGCCTTATCGCCGATGCGGGAGGATCGCCTTTTATCGATATCTTTGACATCGAAATCGGTGATCGCATCGCGGAACGCGTATTGGAGGGCACCCGGGAATGTCGCGAACTGGTTGCGCTGCTGACGCCTTGGTCCGTCGAGCGCAATTGAGTCTGGGCGGAAATCGCGGCGGTTTGGACTCTCGGCAAACGCTTTGTCGGCGTCACCTACGGCGTAACCATCGAGGAAATCGAGAAGAACCATGGCGGAATGGCGTTCCTCGGCGCGACAAATCTCGTTGCCCTTGACGACTTCGATGGTTACATAAGCCAGCTAGCGCAGCGCATCCGATTGGAGAGCGACCAGTGAAAGCCTTCATGTCTTACAATTCGAAGGATGCGGCCTTTGCGAGCGCCTTGCGCGAGAGCATCGAACGGGACGGCGTCCGAGTGTTCGACCCTGCGCGCGATACTCCTCCCGGCCTCGATCTGTTTTCCCGCCTTCGCGAAGAAATTGAAGCGTCCGACGTTCTAATCCTCGTCGTTCCCGAGACGGGAACGGCCAATGCGAACACTGCATTTTTCGAGGCGGGCGCGGCGAAAGCGCTAGGGAAAAAAGTGCTGGCGGTGATGCCCGATGCGAGAGGCAGACAATCGCCAAGCGGCATCGCCGACTTGGCGATTTTCGAGGCGGCCGACAAACCGGTTGATGACGTGGCGAAAACATTGGTTCACGCCTTCGAGCCCGCCTAATTAGTTGAGCAAGCCCAAAATAGCGCTAACGGCGCGTTGCCCCCGAGCAAGCAGAGGTTCTGTTGTCATCGCCTCATTCCGCCAGCGTCGACCCTGAGGACGTCGCGCGCTTCAACCGGTTGGCCGAGCTCTGGTGGGACAGAAACGGCAAGATGGGGATTCTCCACGAGATCAACCCCGTCCGCGTGGACTATATCCGCGACCACGTCCGCCGGTTTATTCGGCACGACCTCGGCGCGTTGAATGCGCCTGGAGACCGTCCTCTTGAGGGCGTGCGTATTGCCGACATCGGCTGCGGCGGCGGCATATTGAGCGAGTCGCTGGCGCAGCTCGGGGCGCGCGTGACCGGCGTCGATCCTGCGCCAAACAACATCGCCATCGCAAAAAAGCACGCCGAGAAGTCCGGATTGGAGATCGACTACCGCAATATCACCGCCGAAGACCTCGCCGCAGCCGGCGAGCAGTTCGACGCCGTGGCCGCCCTCGAAGTCATCGAGCATGTCGAAGGGCCGCGAGAATTCATCGCCATGCTGGGGCGGCTGCTGAAGCCCGGCGGGCTCCTCTTCCTCGCGACCATAGACCGGACGATGAAGAGCTATCTGCTGGCGATCGTCGCCGCCGAATATGTGCTCGGCTGGGTGCCTAAGGGTACCCACAATCACGACAAATTCATTCGGCCCGACGAACTCTCGTCATGGGTGCGCCAAGGCGGCATGCGGGAAATTGACCGAGCTGGAATGAGCTTGCAGCCGCTGACAAAGACCTGGCGCAAAAGCCATGACACCGACGTCAATTATCTGATGGCCGCGAAGAAAGAGGGCTGATCTTGCGCCGGGTTTGGGGCTTCGCTTCAGGCTCTTGTTCGCGCCATAAGGCGACAGTAGAATCTGAGCCTATGCCAATAGACTCCCTTCCGCGCTTCCGCGTTTTCCTCTCGCTCGCCGCAACCCTGGTCTTGGCCTTCGCTTTTGGCGTAGCCGAAGCGAAACCTAAGGCGGAGACCAAACCGAAGGCCGAAGAAGCTCCGGCTGAAGACGCCGGCTCGAAAGCCGCCAATAAGCGCAAGCCGGCCAAGAACGAAAAGGCCGAGAAGCCGGCGGCCGACAAAGGCTCCGACAAGCCGGAGCAGATCGGCAGCTTCGGAGAATGGGGCGCCTACGCCGCTCAGAGCGGGCGCAATAGAACCTGCTATGCGCTCGGGCAGCCGAAGGAGCGCACCCCGAAATCCAAGCTCAAAGACTCCTCCGCCTATATCTTTATCTCGACGCGGCCCGCCGAGAATATTCACAACGAGGTCGCAATCAGTCTTGGCTATCCGACCAAAGACGGTTCCGCCGCAATGGCCGACATCGACGGCGACAGTTACGAATTGATCACCAAGGGAACGAACGCCTGGGTGAAAGATCAGACTCGTGAGCGGGAATTCGTCGGCGCGCTGCGTGGCGGCTCCAAGCTCATCGTGAAGGCTTCTTCGTCCAAGGGCACAAGCACGACCGACAGCTACTCTCTCAAAGGATTGTCGGAAGCGCTCACCCGCGCCGTGCAGGAATGCAAATAGCTACCGCGGCCCAGACGCGGTCGGAACCTCTCTGACCGAAGCCGCAATGGCGCGGATCTCGGGCGCCACGCCAGGATATTGCGTCGCCAGCTGATTGAGATCGCCGATCTCGACATCCTGCGGCGTGACGCCCGGCCATTCAGTGCTCGCGCCAAAAAACCAGCGTCCGCTCCCTAAAAGCCGCGCCGTATGAAAAGTATCGCCGGGAATGAGCAGCTGAACGCGCTGGCCGGCGCGCAGATCCGGTCCGACGACGATGCGCTCGGTCGAGCCGTCGTTATGCAGCATGAACAGCTCCAGCGGATCGCCTAAGTAATAATGATAGAGCTGATCGTTGCGAATCCGGTGCAGCCGCACCGGCGCGTGCGGCGTCACAAGAAAATAGAGCGCCGAACCCACCGGCCCGCTGCGTGCGAAGGGCGCCGGGAGCGCGTCGGCGGCGAAGGAGAGCTTGCTCGTATAAGTGATGCGGACAAATCCGCATGTCGCGTTCGGCTCGAGCGCGAGCAGATCGATGATCTCTTGATAGCTCAGAGCGTCGGACATGGCGCGCGGCTCCTGGGTCCATCCAGCATAAATCTAATGATACCAAGTATTTGACCATAGAAAATACCGCCTGTGGTCCTTGTTCTTCCAGCCCGCTTCCGCAGACTGCGCATTAGCCACGGCAGTCCCCCTGTTAGCTGTCTTGGCGGACGGCGACGGCGCTCATCGCTGCATCATCCGTCGCCGTCCCTGTCCCTCCGGCGAACGCCGGACAACAGAAAGATGGAGAGGCAAATGGCCGTTAATGTTCACGGAGGCGCGGAAGTCGGCAAGATCCTCGCGTATCTTATTGGCTTCACCGCATTCGTCGTCGTCGCTCTTACCTGGGTCCCGCATTGGATATCGCCAGATAGCGCAAACATCGCCGGAAACACCGGCGGCACAGCGCGCATGATCCAATGACGCGGCGACGCTCCGGGAGTCCGTCCCTTCTGGAGCGTCGACTTCAGGCGCGCCGCGCCTGTTGCAAAGCAAATTCGTTTCCGGCATAACGACGCCCGCGACGGTTCGGCGACACGCTTTGCCGGCGCGACGGATGCGGGTGTAGCTCAGGGGTAGAGCACAACCTTGCCAAGGTTGGGGTCGAGGGTTCGAATCCCTTCGCCCGCTCCAGTTCAAAGGGCTCCGCGAATTCGATCCCTACGTGCGGAGACCGGGGTTAGATGCTGACGACGCGCGCCCCGGCGAAGATCAATCTCACCCTTCACGTCCTCGGCCGCCGGCAAGACGGCTATCACGAGCTCGAAAGTCTCGTCGCCTTTTCCGGCGCAGGCGACACTCTATCCTTCTCGCCCGGCGAAGCGCTGTCGCTCGATCTTTCGGGACCTACGTCCTCGGCCGCCGGCGCCGGCGATGACAATCTCGTGCTGCGCGCCGCGCGACGGCTCGCCGACGAAATAAAGGGCCTGCGGATCGGACAGTTTCGACTGGAGAAACGCCTTCCCGTCGCGGCGGGAATTGGCGGCGGCTCATCGGACGCCGCCGCCGCGCTGCGTCTTTTGGCGAAAGCGAATGATCTCGCGCTCGACGATCCGCGCCTTCGCGAAGTCGCGCGCGCCGTTGGTTCGGACGTGCCGGTCTGTCTAGAGCCGCGAGCGCGCATGATGCGCGGCGCTGGTGAAAGTCTTGGCGCGCCGATTCGTCTTCCGCTGCTGCCGGCGGTGCTGATCAATCCCGGCGTTCCGGTCGCGACGGCGCCGGTCTTTGCCGCGCTCGGATTGCAGCCGGGCGCTTCGCTCGATCGCGGCGGGCATATGGAGATCGGCGCCCGGCCAAGCGCGGAAGACGTTCTCGCCTTGCTGGCAAAGGGCCGCAACGACCTTGAAGACGCCGCCTGTCTGCAGGCGCCTGTGATTGTCGATGCGCTCGCCATATTGCGCGCGGCGCGCGGCTGCAGGCTCGCGCGCATGTCGGGTTCGGGCGCGACATGCTTCGCGCTGTTTTCGACGCGACGCGACGCCGTTCGCGCCGCCCGCGTCATTCGCGCCCAACATCCCGGATGGTGGGTCAAGACGGCCGTGCTGAGATGAGCCGTCGGGCACCGCCGAAAGATCGAAGCGCGCATGACGCAGGCCGCCGCGCGCCGATCGCTAAACCGGAGGCGCGTGGGCCGTTCCGCCCCGCCTCGCCCGATCTCGTCGTGCTTTATGGCGCGCATCCGGTGCGCGCGGCGCTGACCGCGCGCAAGCGCAAGCTGCTGTCGCTCTATGCGACCGAGACCGCGCTACCGCGCATCAAGGATCTGGCGCAGGCGGCGGATCTCGAGCCGCGCCTCGTCGAAGCGCGCGAACTCGAGCGGCGTCTCGGCGCAGAGGCCGTGCATCAGGGGCTGTTGCTCGAGGCGCGTCCGCTGCCAGAGGCTGATATTTCCGACATCGTCAGCGTCAGCGGCGTCGTGCTCGCGCTCGACCAGATCACCGATCCGCACAACGTCGGCGCGATCCTGCGCACGGCCTGCGCCTTCAACGTCGATGCGGTCATCGTCACCGAACGCCACAGTCCAGAATTTTCCGGCGCGCTCGCCAAAGCGGCGTCGGGCGCGCTGGAATTCGTCACGATCGTCTCCGTGGTCAATCTCGCGCGCGCGCTCGACGAGCTTGCCGAGCGTGGCTATGCGCGCGTCGGACTGGATTCGGAAGGCGCTGAATCGCTCTCGACCATTGCGCTGTCAAAGCCGCTGGTCCTCGCGCTCGGCGCCGAGGGCAAGGGATTGCGGCGCCTCACACGCGAACGCTGCGACGCGGTCGCGCGGCTCGATCTTCCTGGGCCAATCAAGAGCCTCAATGTGTCGAACGCCTGCGCCGCAGCCTTGAGCGTCGTGACGATGCGGCTCGGATGACAGCGCCGGGATTGACCTCTCAGCCGGCTTGGACGCATAGAGAAGTCGCGCGACGCGCCTCAAACGACGCTATGGGCCGGTTTAGCTCAGCTGGTAGAGCAACTGATTTGTAATCAGTAGGTCGCGGGTTCGAATCCTGCAACCGGCACCAAGTAAATCAAATAGTTAGTCTCTTAGCTCTCTTTGGCGCTTAGGTCTTGGTGACCAAATGGTGACCACGTTCGGTTCGCGCGTTGCGACCATCTTTGCCGATCCGAAGGGCCTCCTGCACACAGCCGGACGGAGGCCATATCGCGGTGAAATTTCTATCGATCGCGGCGGGAATGCTCGCAGGAGGCGCCGAGCAAAATGCGAAACGAGCTGTCTCGCTTGGGGACGTGCGTTCCGGGTGCGACCGCAGTGGCGATTTCGCGATGCGCGCCGCTCGACAGGCGCCCGTCTTTAGGAAATACGGTTCAGCGACCAAACCGATCAGGACGCAATACAGATCGTTGCAAAAAGGAATCCCCCCGCCGCGTCGCCGCGACGGGGGTAATCCTTCAGTGATTTCAAAGAAACCACCTTGCCGTGGCTTCCCTTCCGATTTCCCATCCCAACAAAAGCAGCTTGGCCATTGCCCGTCAATCGGCTTTGATAGAGTTGTCCACTTTTCACGGAGCTTATTTATGCGTGTCCTGGGGCTGGATGGCGGCATTGCGTCCATAGGATGGGCGTTCATCGAAATCGAAGAAAACAACGACGGGAAATCAGCGCGCGGCGGGATCATCGACGCCGGAACCTGGATGTTCGACGCGCCGGAGGAAAAGAGCCAGACGGGGACAAAGCTCAAATCCGAACTGCGCCGGACGTTTCGCGGGCAACGCCGCGTTATTCGACGCCGGCGACAGAGAATGAACGAGGTCCGCCGAATTCTTCATCGCCATAGCCTCTTGCCGTCCGCCGAGCGCGATGCGCTGAAGCAGCCGGGATTGGACCCGTGGAAAATCAGGGCCGAGGCGCTCGATCGATTGCTCAGCCCCGTCGAACTTGCCGTCGCGCTCGGCCACATCGCACGACATCGCGGCTTCAAATCAAACTCCAAGGGTGCCAAATCCACCGACGCAGCGGATGACGATTCGAAAAAAATGAAAAAGGCCGCCGCCAGCACGCAAGAAAAACTCGCGCGCTTCGAAACTCCCGCCCGCATGATGTGCGAGGACGAGAGCTTCCTTGTGCCAGGAACCGATGTGCGCCGTTTCCGCAATCGGGAAGGCGATTACTCGCGCTCGCTCATGCGCGACGATCTCGCGGCGGAGGTTCGCGCCCTGTTTCGAGCGCAACGCCGATTGCAAGCGGATCACGCGACCAAGGAACTCGAAGATGAGTACATGGATGAAACGCGCGAGAACAGAGCGTTTCATCAACGCCCCCTGCAAGACAGCGAGAAGCTGGTGGGTCCTTGCCCTTTCGAGCCGGAAGAGAAGCGGTCGCCCAAACGCGGCTATTCTTTCGAATTGTTCCGCTTCCTGTCGCGCTTGAACCATCTGACCCTGCGGGAAGGAAGGGAAGAGCGGACTCTTACCGTCGATGAAATCAGAACCGCTGCGGCCGATTTCGGCGTAACTGCGAAGTTCACTTTTGCAGCCTTGCGCAAGAAATTGAGGCTTCCCGAGACTACTGTCTTTGTCGGCGTGAAGACGAACGAAGAGAAGAATGATGTCGTGGCGCGTTCCAGCGAAGCGGCGGCGGGAACCGCGCGCCTGCGGCGCATCATCGTGGACGCACTCGGCGAACTGGCCTGGGGCGCGCTTGTCAACGCCCCCGAACGTTTGGACAAGATCGCGGAAATTATCACGTTCCGAAACGACCTCGATCGAATACGGGAAGGTCTGCAAGCAGCTGGCTTCGATGCGGCGCTGATCGAGGCGCTCGTCAAGGCCGCGGGCAATGGAGCGCTCGATGCCTTCACCGGCGCCGGCCACATCTCGGCGAAGGCCGCGCGCAATATCATTCCCGGTCTGTATAAGGGCCTCACCTATGACAAAGCCTGTGCGCAAGCGGGCTACGATCACACCGCGAGCCGCGAGCGTAACGCCTTCGATGTGGGCGTCCATGGCAAGGAGGCGCTCAAGAGAATCCTCCAAGAGGAACGCATTTCGCGCGAACTCGTCGGCAGCCCGACGGCGCGCAAGGCGCTGATCGAAGCGGTCAAGCAGATCAAGGCCGTCATCGAAAAATACGGCGTTCCCGATCGCGTCCATGTCGAACTGGCGCGCGACGTCGGCAAGTCGATCGACGAGCGCCGTGAAATCCATTTCGGCATCGAGAAGCGCAACAAGCAAAAGGATAAGCTGAGAGAACTCTTCGAGAGGGAAGTCGGCCGCGCGCCGCAGGACGGCGACCGCGGAAAGGAGGAACTGCTGCGTTTCGAATTGTGGAACGAGCAGAAGGGTCGCTGTCTCTATTCCGACGCTTACATCAGCCCGACGCAACTCGTCGCCTCCGACAACTCAGTGCAGGTCGATCACATCCTGCCATGGAGCCGCTTTGGCGACGATTCTTTCCTCAACAAGACGCTCTGCACGGCGAAGGCCAATCAGGAGAAGAAGGGCCGCACGCCATACGAATGGTTCAAGACCGACAAAACGGAGGCGGAATGGGACGCTTTCGTCGCGAGGGTTGAATCGATCCAATATATGAAGGGCTTCAAGAAGCGAAACTACAAGCTCAAGACCGCGGAGGAAGCGGCGGAAAAGTCCCGCAATCGCAATCTCAACGATACACGCTGGACATGTCGGTTACTTGCCGAGGCTCTGAAGCAGCTCTATCCGGCGAACGAAAAAAACGCGAAAGACGAGGGCGTGCGTCGCATTTTCGCGCGCCCTGGCGCGCTGACCGACCGTTTGCGCCGAGCCTGGGGCCTGCAATGGTTCAAGAAGAACGAAAAGGGCGAACGCATCCCCGATGACCGCCATCACGCGCTCGACGCGATCATCGTCGCGGCGACGACCGAATCCTTGTTGCAGCGCGCGACGCGCGAGGTGCAGGAGATCGAACGAAAGAAGGCTCACTACGATCCAGCGAAGAATGGTTACGACTTGATGAAGAACATCACGGCGCCCTGGCCGGATTTTCGGGAACAAGCGCTGGAGGCTGTCGAGAAAGTGTTCGTGGCGCGCGCCGAGCGGCGCCGCGCGCGCGGCAAGGCGCATGATGCCACCATCCGCCATATCGCGACGCGCGATGGCGAGCAGAAAGCGTACGAGCGCAAGAAGGTTGCCGATCTCAAATTGAGCGATCTAGAAAGGGTGAAGGACGCGGATCGCAACGCTGCGCTCGTCGAGAGCCTGCGCAAGTGGATCGCGGCGGACAAGCCCAAGGACAATCCGCCGCTCTCGCCCAAGGGCGATCCGATCTCCAAGGTGCGGCTCGTCACCAAGAACAAGGTGAACATCTCTCTCGATACCGGAAATCCCGACCGCCTAGCGACCGTCGATCGCGGCGAGATGGCGCGGGTGGACGTTTTCCGCAAGGCGAACAAGAAGGGCAAATACGAATATTATCTCGTGCCTATCTATCCGCACGAAATCGCGACTATGGACGTGCCGCCAATGCGAGCGGTGCAGGGAGGCGGCGACGATGATAAGTGGCCAGAAATCGATTCAACATTCGAATTCCTTTGGTCGATAAACCAGCTCTCATTGCTTGAAATTACAAAGCCCGATGGCGAGGTCGTCCGATCATACTTTCGTAGTCTCGATCGCAATACTGGAGCGCTTACGGTTTCGGATATTTCGAACTCGACAGCGACCAGGAAGGGGATAGGAACCAGGACACTTCTCGTCTTTAAGAAACTTCATCTTGATCGCCTTGGTCGAATTTTTGAAGTCGAGCGTGAGTTGCGTACATGGCGTGGAAAGGTTTGCACCTGAGCCGACCGGCACGGCTCAACACCGCCGACGGGCAGATCGTCGTCTCGCAGGACGATGGCGAGGCGCGCGTTCCTTTGGAGGACGTGGCCTATCTGGTGCTCGACGCGCCGCACGCCACGCTCACCTCGACGTTGCTTTCGGCCTGCATGGAGGCGGGCGTCGTCATCGTTTCCGTCGACGCCCGCCACACGCCGAACGGCGTCGCCCTGCCCTTTCATTCGCACCATCGGCAGGCGGGCGTCGCCGCTACGCAAGTCGCCCTCGGCGAGCCATTCAAGAAACGATGCTGGCAGCGCGTGGTCGTCGCCAAGATCGAGAACCAGGCGGCGCATCTCGAAAGCCTGGACCGCGACGCGCAAGCTCTGCGCGCCATGGCGAAGCTCGTCGGCTCCGGCGATCCCGACAATGTCGAGGCGCGGGCGGCGCGCGAATATTGGCGCGCCCTCTATGAAAATTTCACGCGCGACGACGCGGCCGACCTGCGCAACAAAATGATGAATTACGGCTATGCGGTCGCCCGTGCCGGAATCGCCCGCGCGCTTGTGGCGTGTGGCCTTCTACCCGCCTTCGGTCTGCATCACGCGAGCGTGACGAACGCCTTCAACCTCGCCGACGATATTCTCGAACCCTTTCGCCCCTTCGTGGACGCGATTGCAGCCACGCGCGCGAAGGATCGCGAGAAGACGGACGATCTCACGATCGACGACCGCCGCGCCATGGCGGGGGCGCTGCTCGCGAACGCGCGCATTGGAAAGGAAACCGTGAGCCTTCTCGTCGCGAGCGAGAAGGCGGCGGAGAGCCTCATTCAGGCGATGGAGGGTGCAAGCGCTGCGCTTCTGCGGCTTCCGTCCTTCGTCGCGCCGAAGGGGAGTTCGCCATGAAAACCGAGGAGGTTCGCTATATGTGGCTCTTCGTTTTCTTCGATCTGCCGGTAAAGACGAAAGTCGAACGGCGCAACGCCACGCGGTTTCGCAATTTCCTCAAGGACGACGGCTTTCTGATGCTGCAATTGTCCGTCTACGCGCGCGTCATGCGCGGCGAAGAAGCTGTGGAAAAACACCTCGCGCGGGTCACGAAGAACCTTCCGCCCAAGGGGAGCGTGCGTACATTGAGCGTCACCGAGCGCCAATACGCCCGCATGAAGCTCCTGATCGGCGAATCGACAAAAAATGAAAAAGCCGCTCCCCAACAACTGGTTCTGCTGTGATTTTGGCCCCGGCAAGAGGGCGAAAATCACTGGCTTTTCATTCGTTTGCGCCAGAGCGAGCCTACCACAGGGAAATCGGTAGGGAAGCCACGGCATGGTTGGTCTTTGCGCCGCATGAGCGACGAGCCTACCACAGGGAAATCGGTAGGGAAGCCACGGCGAACAACTTCAAACGCTCAGTCATCGTCGGAGCCTACCACAGGGAAATCGGTAGGGAAGCCACGGCCGTTCAAGCGTCAGTGAGGTCGACCGCAACAGCCTACCACAGGGAAATCGGTAGGGAAG
>VGEB01000024.1 GCA_016869435.1 Alphaproteobacteria bacterium
GCCGCCACAAAAGCCCGACGCGCGGCGTCACTCTCTGATTGACGAATTGCGCTCTCGCCGTGATCGTATCGAAGTTGCAGGGGATCACCAGTCCCGCGAACGCATTCTCGGAGAACGGGCCGCAGAATTTCGAATTGTCCGTGGCTCCCGTTCTGCTGTCGATATATTGATAGCGCGCGCCGCCGAGCACGGTGAAGCCGTAGGGCAGCTTGATCTGGTCCTGCAGATAGATACCCAGATTATCGGCGTATTGCTCGGTCGCGGCGAAGCTATAAAGACCGGAGATGGGCGTCGGCGGCTGAGGCGCTCCGAGAAGGAGCGTCGAACTGTAGTTCGCCGCATTCAAATTCTGGCCTCTGAAATTGTAGCGGTAATAGTCTGCGCCGGCGAGCAGCGTGTGATTGAGATACTCGCTGGTGTTGAAATGCCCGACGAGATTGACCGTCGTCGCATATTCCGCCTGCCTGTTGTCCGACGGAAACGCGCCCCAGTTCAGCGTGACATTGTTCGGTGAGGGGAAGGAGAAGCAGGACGTGCTTCCTGGCGTTATGCAGTCGCTGATAAAGCCGAAGCCGCCGGCGTTTTGCCAATCGCTACGCAACAATTGCATGAAGGCGGTCTGCTGAATCGACCAGTCCTTATTGAAGTCGTGATGCCACGTGAACTCAGTGAAGTTTTGCTGCTGATTATAGGGTGAATTTGGCCCCCAGTTGAAACTGCGCCCAAGCCAAAGAGGGGTGAACATCCCGAAATAGGGCACGAAATACCAGTCTTGATTGAGACTGTTTTGCTGGAATTGAGTGGACGCTCGAACCCAGGTGTTGGCGTCAATATGCCATTTCACGACCGGGTTGATCATCAGATTTCTGTCATAGTCGAACGCGCGGAACGACCCGTTGTTCTCATAGGACATGATGAAGCGATAGAGCAGGTCCTTGTTCTCCGTCATGGGCCCTGTGGCGTCGAGCGTCGTGCGGTAGGAGGCGTAACTGCCGATCTGCTGCTGCAGGGAAAAGACGCGCTTGTCCAGCGGCTGCTTCGTGTTGATGTTTACGATGCCGCCGGGCTCCACTGCCCCATAGAGGATCGCGGCAGGACCTTTCAGAACTTCGACGCTCTCGACATTGGCCATTTCGACATTGCTGGCGCCTGTGAAGTTGAGTCCGAAGCTGTCGACCCTGAAACCGTCGCGAAAAAGGTTCTGGGTTGGAAAGCCCCGAAGAATGATCTGTCTGAATGAATTCCCCAGAGCCGCGTCGCCGCCGCCCGAGAAGGCGACGCCGCTGACATTCTTCAACGCCTGGTCGATCGTGATCGCCTGCTGGTCTTCGAGCATTTGACGCGTGACGGTCCGTGTCGTGACCGGCGTATCCATGACCGGCGCGTTGACTTTGGTCCCCAGCGATTCGATCGGCGCGGCGTATGAGGTCGGATCGTTGCAGACGCCGTCGGCGCAAAGCTGCCCGTTGTTGCCGGGACCTATTTCGGTCCCGTTATTGTTGACGGCCGCTTGTTGGCCAGTGGCGGGGCCTTCCGCGCCGCCACGGATGACGCTCGGCTTCGGCCTGCCGATATCAATGACCGGAAGCACGTTTTGGCCGAGGGCCGGGGAGGAGAGGGCCGCAGAAAGGACCAGGATGGGCGAATTGCGTCGCACGGCGACGCAAACGCCGCCTTTCGGGAATTGGGATTTCATGAGCATCGACTCGCAGCAGACGTGGGCCGTCACTGCGAAAGGTGTCGGCCCGTCGCGCTTGTTTGAGGCGAAGGGCTTCGGCCGCATCGGTGCACCCCGCCCGACGCTTTCGCGCGTGACCACGAAGCGACGGCAGGTCTCCTGGCTCGCGGGTTGTCGCCTTGGACCGCCTTCCCAGAGCCAAGTCGCTCCAGTGGCTTAATGGTCCTCGGCTCGCCGCTTACAGTTGCGGGGGCAGCCGCGGAATTGCGCACGAAAGAGCACGCTCACCGCATTCCCATTTTGATCCCGTTGGGAACCGTCAGCTGCAAAATAGAACTTCGATCGCCGCGCAAGTCAAGAGCGTCGCGCTACGCAGGCGATCGACCGATCTTCGATCACCGCCGCAATCCTGCTACGGCGCGGTCAACATGCGCGTCGCAAGCGGCCTGCTCGAATCAAATTACGCCCTCGCCGTGGACACGATTTCGTCGCGATTGGCGGCTCTACAAAGCCGTTTCTCAACTCCGCTGACTCATGTCCGCGAACCCGGTATTCTGCCGCTCGGCCTCCGACAGGGGGAAACGAATCGAGGGCGACCAAGAAAGGGGATCGAACATGTTTCCATCGCGCCGATTCGCGTTTTCATTGCCTGTCGCGGGCGCATTGTTTCCCTTCCTTATTTCGTTGTCTGCGGCAGAGGCCCAGGTTTCATCCGGCGGCTGCCCGGAATCGGCTGAGATCGCGGTCCTGGCGTCGCCGGCGGCTCCCTGGAAGGGCGCGCCTTTGCGCATCCTCGTCGCTGCGGAAAGGCCGGTCGACGGCGAGCTTTCGCTGATCGCCCCTGACGGGCGCGTGGCGGCCAGATCGCGCCAGCAGCGCGGCGGACCTCCCTATGTCTGGTTCGCCGAGGTTGCGTCGCCAACCGCCGGCGTCTGGCGCGCGACGCTCGGAGGCGGCTCTATTTTCTCCGGCTGCGGCGCGATGACGAGGGAAATCGACGTGAGCGCGCAGAAGACATCTGCTTCGCGCGCGACGGAAGGCGCTGTCTGGGCGTTGCGCGGCAAATGGGACCGCGCGACCGAGAATATGTATTCCGCGTGGATCGCCAAGCTGTTCGACGCGCCGCTCGAAGCGGAGCAGTCATGGAAGACATGGCACGAGGTGCTGCGCAATCCGTCACGCAATGTGCTGTTCAATCATCTCGGAACGAACGAAGACAGCCTCACCCTCTCGCTGAAGCCCGACTGCGCGGATTTTGTCTATTTCCTGCGCGCCTATTTCGCTTTCAAGATGGGCCTGCCCTTCGCCTATTCGAACTGCTCGCGCGGGGCCGGAGGCGCGGCGCCCCGATGCAATGAGCGGTTCGATATTCTGCACCCTGAAGTGACCCGCCCTGCGCCGCCGCCGGAGCAAGCAACGGCGTCGGCCGCAGCCGCATCGGCGCCTACGCCCGCAGCAGCGGCTCCTCCCCAGAATTTCCTGCAGCAGCTGTTCTCACCGACTCAGCAGGCTCAGCCCGGGGCGCCGGCTGCGGCGGTCGCTCCCGCGAAACCCCCTGCCCCGAAGCGGCCGGCGGGGGTCGCCGGCTATTTCCGGGCTGTGGGCGACGTCGTTCATTCAGGTTCGGTGCGAGCGCCAGCAAACAGCGATAAGTCCGACTTTTACACCATTCCGCTGACGCAGGAGACGCTGCGTCCCGGAACCGCCTACGCCGATCCCTATGGGCACGTCATGATGCTCGTGCAACGCGTTCCGCAGTCGGCGGATGCGGCGGGCGTCTTTCTTGCGGTCGACGCCGAGCCGGATGGCACCGTCACCCGCAAGCGCTTCTGGCGCGGCAATTTCCTCTTCGCGAACGAATCGACGCTCGGCAGTCCCGGCTTCAAGCGCTTTCGACCGGTCGTGCGGGAGAGCGGCGCCTTGCGCGCGCTCACCAATTCGGAAATCGCCAAGAACCCGGAGTATGGCGATTTTTCGCTGGAACAAACGCAGCTCGGCGCGGAGGAATTCTACGATCGCATGGACGAAGTGATGTCGCCCGAGCCGCTCGATCCGACGCGCGCGATGATGGCGGCGATTACGGCGCTTGAAGAGCAGGTGAAGACGCGCGCGACGGCGGTCGAAAACGGTCGAAAATTCCAGAACGGCGGGCGCGGCGAAGCGTCGATGCCGGACGGGGCGGCGATCTTCGCGACTTCTGGCGCATGGGAGGACTTCTCGACGCCGGCGCGCGATCTTCGCCTGCTGATCGCGATCGATGTGGTGCGCGGCTATCCAGATCGCGTCGCGCGTCGCAGCGAGCGCTACGCCATACCGTTTGGCCAAAGTCCGGCCAATGTGAAGGCGCAACTGCAAAGCGCGCTCGCGAGCGAACTCGCGGCGCGCACGTTTTCCTATACGCGCAGCGACGGCTCCGCCTGGACGCTCTCGCTCAAAGACGTGATCGATCGCGCCGAGGACCTTGAGATGGGCTACAATCCCAACGATTGCGTCGAGCTGCGATGGGGCGCAGCGGAGGGGAGCGCCGAGGCGGCGACCTGCACGCGGCGCGCGCCTGCCGCCCAGCGCGCCAAGATGACGGACTATCGCAGCTGGTTTCGCGAGCGCCGCTGGCCGCACGCGTAACCGGAGGCGACGCCGCGAACCGGAGTCTGCCGCGCTCGCATGGCGGGACGCAAGCGCCTGTGGCCACGGCCGGCGTGACAGCGCCAAACTCACGCTAAATCGACATCGATCTTCCGGATCATCGACGCTAGCCGGACGGCGCGTAGGGCTATCGACGCCCATAAATTTGGGAGCGGCGAATGGCTATCAGTCGAGAGCCGGCGGCGCAGACAGACGAAGACGTGCGTCGATTGGGCGTCATCGAAGCGCTCTCGTGGCGAGAAACGGTCGCGCGGCTGTTTCTTTCCGCGACGCTCGTCGCTTTGGGCCTCTATGTCTTGGAAAACTATCTTCGCGCATTGGCCTGGGCCCTCGTACTGGCGGTGGCGCTATGGCCGCTCTATGATCGCGCGCGGCGGCAAGCCTCGCCCGGAACCGCTCAGAATCTCCTCCCGATTGTCTTTACCGCCCTGGTGGGTCTGACGATCTTTCTGCCGGTCGCGACTCTTGCAGTTGATGCGGTTCGCGAGCTGCGTGACCTCGTCGCCTACGGTCGAGAAGCGGAAAAATCCGGAATTCCAGCGCCGGACTTCATCACCAATCTTCCTTATGTCGGCCAGTGGATCGCAAGCTGGTGGAGCGATCATCTATCGCACGCCGGCTGGGCCAAAGAGATCATCGCCAAGGTCAATACGGCGTCGCTTCGAGAGCTTGGAGCGAATTTGGGCGCCAATGTCCTGCATCGCGCAGTAATCTTTGGCGTATGCCTGCTGACTCTGTTCTTTTTGTTTCGTCACGGCGAAAGCATATCGACGCAGTGCCGCGCCGCTTCGCGGACGCTCTTTGGCGATAGAGGCGAGCGCATCGCGTTGCAAATGGTCGCCTCCGTGCACGGAACGGTCGCCGGACTGGTTTTGGTGGGAATAGGGGAAGGCCTGCTGATGGGCGTGGTCTATTTCCTGACCCATCTGCCGCACCCGGTTCTGTTTGCGATGGCTACGGCGGTCGCGGCTATGATTCCCTTCGCCGCGGGAATCGCAATTGGCGTCGCCGCCTTGATATTGCTTGGCGGTGGAGGAATCGCGCCGGCGATCATCGTCGCTTTGGCCGGAGCCGTCGTTATCTTCGTCGCCGATCACTTTGTGAGGCCGAGGCTGATTGGCGGCGTGACCAAGCTGCCGTTTCTATGGGTTTTGCTGGGCATCTTCGGCGGCGTTGAAAGGTTCCAGCTTCTTGGCCTTTTCCTCGGGCCGGCGATCATGGCCGCGGTGATGCTTCTGTGGCGAGAGCTCGCGGCCCCTGCCGATGACCCAAGCTCCTCTCTCGACCCATCCGGTTGATCGGCAGTTTTATGAGGTCACGCGCGCTGGCCTGCTCGACCTCTTGAACCATCGATAGAAGCCTCTTTTCGCGAATTGGACGATTGCGAGATAGCCGACCACCATCGCGGCGAGGATCACGTAAAATTGAGCCGGCGGCGGCGTGAAGCCGAAATAGGCGGCAAGCGGGCTGAACGGCAGCAATGCGCCGAGGATGGCGATGGCGCAGGACGTTGCGACAAGGACGGGATTCGCGCGACTCCTAAAAGGATTTCCGCGCGTGCGAATGATGAAGATCACCAAAACCTGCGTCGAAAGCGATTCGACGAACCAGCCAGTGCGAAACAAATTCTCGTCGGCGTTCAGCACGAACAGCAGGACGTAAAACGTCAGAAAGTCGAAGGCGGAGCTGATCGGCCCGATCACCAGCATGAAGTTGCGGATGAAGGCCATGTCGAGCACTTGCGGTCGGCATACGTCTTCGGCGTCGACGTCGTCCAAGGGGATCGACACTTCGGAAATATCGTAAAGGATGTTGTTGAGAAGAATTTGCGTCGGCAGCATCGGCAGAAACGGCAACAGGAGCGAGGCGCCGGCCATGCTGAACATGTTGCCGAAATTCGAGCTGGTGCCCATCATGATATATTTCATGACATTGGCGAATGTCCGGCGACCCTCCAAGACGCCTTCATGGAGCACATGCAAATCCTGGTCGAGGAGGATCATGTCGGCTGCTTCCTTGGCGACGTCGACGGCCGAATCGACGGAAAGACCGACGTCGGCCGAGTGGAGGGACGGCGCGTCATTGATGCCGTCGCCGAGATAGCCGACAACATGATCGCGCGCTTTCAGCGCCAGAATGATCCGATCCTTTTGCGATGGATTGACCCGGCAAAAGAGATTGGTCTGCTCTACTCTGACGCGTAGCGCTGAGTCGTCCATCTCGGCGATCTCCTTGCCGGTCAGCACGCCCTCGACCGCGATATTCAAGCTGGCGCAGACGTGCTGCGTGACGAACTCGCTGTCGCCGGTCACGATCTTGACCGTCACGCCGCTTGCGGCAAGCGCCGCGAGCGCCGGCCCGGCGCTGACCTTGGGAGGATCAAGAAATCCGGCGAAGCCCTCGAACACCAGCTCGGCCTCGTCGCCGACTGTCGCATGCTGGTGGTCGAGCGGAACGCGGCGCCAGGCGATGCCCAAGAGCCGAAAGCCGTCCTTCTCAAGAGCGACGCGGCGACCGCTGATCTGCGCCTGCGCCGGCGGGTCGAGCGCGCGCTGTGGGCCATTTTGCGAATATTGATAGAGATTGCAGAGCGCGATGATCTCCTCAGCGGCGCCTTTCACCACCAGCAATCGTTCGCCGTCGTTTTCAAGCAGCACGGAGACGCGCCGTCTTTCAAAGTCGAATGGAACTTCGTCGATCTTCTTCCATTCGCGCACATCGATATTTTGATGGTCGAGGATCGCGTCGTCCAGCGGACTCCTCAAGCCCGTCTCGAAGTAACTGTTCAGATAAGCGAGCTCGAGAACGCGGTTGCTGGGCCTCCCGGCTGCGTCGACATGCCGCTCCAGCCTAATCTTCGCTTCGGTCAGCGTGCCGGTCTTGTCCGTGCACAAAATGTCCATCGACCCCAGATTTTGGATGGCCGACAATCGTTTGACGATGACGCGCCGCTTCGCCATGTGAAGCGCGCCGCGCGACAAGGTGACGGACACCACCATGGGCAAGAGCTCGGGAGTCAGTCCGACAGCGAGCGCGACGGCAAAAAGGAACGACTCGAGCCATGGCTTGTGCAGCAGCGCGTTGACCAGGAGAACGAACAACACGAGAAGGATCGTGAGCCGCATGATGAGCAGGCCGAAGCGATGCGTCCCGATCTCGAAGGCCGACGGCGGCGGCTGACGCCTGACGCGATCGGCGACGGCGCCGATCGCCGTGTCGGCGCCGGTTTTCATCACGACTATCTTGGCGCTGCCGCTGATCACGCTGGTTCCCATGAACGCGGCGTTGGCGGCGTCCTGGATTTCGGCGGCGTCGGCCTCGACCGGCCCCGGCCGTTTCTCGACGGGGTAGGGTTCGCCGGTGAGCAGCGCCTGTTTGACGAAGAGATCGCGCGCCTCCAAGACCAGCCCGTCGGCGGGAATCATGTCGCCGGCGGACAATAGGACGAGGTCCCCCGGAACGACCTCGGCGACGGGCGCCTCGATCTCCCGGCCATCGCGAATAAGCTTGGCGCGCACCGAAACCGACTGGCGCAATCGCTCCGCGGCCTGGCCGGCGCGATGCTCTTGAAAAAAGTCCAGCGTGACGCTGAACAGCACGATCGCGGATATGATCGCGAAATTGGCGACTTCGCCGGTGAAGGCCGAAATGGCGCTGGCGACGAGCAGCAGAATGACGAGCGGATTTTTGAAGCGCGAAAGAAATTGCAGGAAGAGGGGCCGCTGTTGACGAATGTCGAAAAGGTTGGGGCCAAACTCGTCGAGACGCGCTCGCGCCTCGGCGCTCGTTAACCCGGTTGCTGCGGTCGCGCTACGTGCCGCGGCGTCTTTAGACGAGAGCCACCAGGCGGAATCGTCATGTTCGCCTTTCGACGTAGCGCCGCCTCTCTCCCGCATCACATATCGTCGTCTCAACCAGAGCGCGGCGATAAGCGCAAAAGAGCAGGCAAGGAAGTAGTAAAGAAATCGAGGAATTCCCAAATCGGTTGCAGTCGAAGCGATTACGACGTCAGCGACGTTCATTGGCGGCAGCGCTCTCCAAAGAACCAGACGCGCTCGCGCTCTGTGCGATTGTGCGACTCCTGCATGGCGATCTCGCGCTCATCCTTTGTTTACGTCTTCTCGCGTGCTCAGCGCATATTTCCGACAATGTTCGAGATAGGCCCTTTCATGTATGCCGAGGAGCTCGACGACCGCTTTCCACAGCCAGGTGGGCGCATCGAGCGTTGACGTGCGATTGCGTTCGAGTTCTGTCAACCAAGCCTTTCTCGACGAGGCGTCCAATTGGCGGCTGTGCGCCTTGCCGACGACTGCCGCAAGATAAGCGGCGATTCTTACAGCTTCCTGGTCCGTCAAATTGTCGACTTCGACCTTGAGATCTTGAGGAAGAAGCTCTCTGACAAAAACCGGCTTGCCCAGAAGGCTTGTCGCGCGGGCGCGCTTGCCGAGATAAGGCGAAAGATATCGCGCGCCTTCCACCATGCGTTCCGCTTGGTCGAGCGGCATCTTCGCGCCTTTTGCGCGTGGCGCGGCGGCGGTCTTCGCCTCTTTGAAATCCATCAGGCAATATTGTTTGTCAGATCTACGATGGCCCACCGACAATAGGGCTGCGTATCTCAGCAGCCCAAGCGAGCTACAGCCTTTCATCCAATATGCAGCGTCCTGAAGCTTGACGGCCGCATCGTCATCGCGCGATCTAAGCATCGTCGCCAGGCGTTTGATGTCGTCGCTCTGCGCAAGTTGTGTGAGTTGGTCGTTTTCCTGCTTAGAGATGGGCCAGAAGCGCCGCCCTAAGGGGATTTTTGGCTTTGGGCCATCGATGCGTTCATTCGCCAATGTTTTCCACGTAGCGGAGGCCGACTGTCGAATGATAAGCCGGACCGTGTCGGGCGCCTGAAGGTCGCTTTCTTCGTCGAAATCCGGCGCGAAGGACTTCTCATAGCCCTCCATCATGGCTTCCAACATAAGCGCGGTCGTCACGCCTGGCAGGTCGGAGCCGCGAGCCGCCGAAGCGAGAGAAAGAGCGAGGCGCAAAAGATCGTGCGCCGGGTTGCCGATTACAGTCTGGTCGAGATCTCTGATCTGAATTTCAATGGCGCCCAGGAGGTTTGCGACCGGGCCGAGATTTCCGACATGACAATCGCCGCAAATCCAGATCGATGGCCCCTCCGGAATCGCGCCTGCCTGGATCTGGTCCAGCCATTCGTAAAACTTTACAGTCGACCCGCGCACGTAACGATGCGCTGAGCGCGCCATTTTAAGATTTCGCGTGCTCTCCAGAATCGCCGAGCGCTGCTTGGGTTGCGGATATTTCGCTTTGCTTCGCATGAGGATTGCACGCTCTCGTAGAGTTTCTTTTCACGCAAGATCCGACACGTTTGCGAGCGGATTAATTTGCAACGGACGCGCGGTAGACGATCGCAAGTGCGCCATTGGCTTTCCGCGGCTCGACCGCGTCGGCGGGCAATAGACAATATGAAACCATGCAAACTGTCTAGATGGCCTGACGGGCCGCCGGCGTTTCGAGGGTCTCAGCGCCGACTCAAATGTTCGGGAAATCGCGGAAATAGTTTAAAGGCGACGAGACCTGCGCAAGTCTCGTCATGTCGATTTGTCGCGATGAACAACTGGGGGATTTTGGCGCGCAAGCGCGCTCTTCGTTCGCCCGTAGAAGAAATAGACGGCAAGCCCGATCGCCATCCAGATCGCGAAGCGCTCCCAGGCGATGGCCGGCAGGCGCGATAAGAGCCAAAGCGAGAAGCCGACCCCAACCAGCGGCGTGAAGGGAACAAAGGGCGCGCGAAAGCTGCGTCGCGCGTCTGGCCGCGTGCGGCGCAGCACGACGATCGCCGAGCAGATGACGACGAAGGCGGAGAGCGTGCCGATATTCACAAGCTCCGCCACTTCCTTGATGGGATAGAGCGCGGCGACGAGCGCCGTTAGCGCGCCGGCGATCAGCGTCGGCCGATAGGGCGTAGAAAAGCGCGGATGGAGCTTGGCGAACCAGCCGGGAAGCAGACCGTCGCGGCTCATCGCGAACCAGATGCGCGCACAGGCGAGGAGAAAGGCGAGCATCACGCTGACGATGCCGGCGACCGCGGCAAGCGACACGATGAACGCGACCCAGGACAGGCCGAGCGCGGCGAAAGCGGTCGCGACCGGCGCCGGATTGTCGAGCGTGTCGTAGCGCACGATGCCGGTGAGCACGAGCGACATGGCGATATAGAGGGTGAGCGCGACGACGAGCGAGAGAAGCACCGCGCGCGGCACGTCGCGCTGCGGCGCGCGGGCTTCTTCGGCGGCGGTCGTCAACGTGTCATAGCCGAACACGGCGAAGAACACGACCGCCGCGCCTTGCGCCACGCCGGAAAAGCCGAAGGGCATGAAGGGCGACCAGTTCTCAATGCGTACGTAAGGGATGCCCGCCGCTATCACCAGCAGCGCCGCGGCGATCTTGACGACGACCATCGCCGTATTGAAGCGGGCGCCAAGTTCGACGCGTAGCGTCAACAGGCCTGCGACGCCGAGCGCGCCGAGCGCAGCGCAAATGTCGACGACGCGGCCCGCGCCCGTTCCCGGCGCGCCGCTCGCCCATTCGGGAAGGGCGAGGCCGACTTGCGCAAGGAGCGCCTGCAAATAGGCGGACCAGCCGATGGCGACGACGGCGACGACAAGCGCATATTCCAGGAGAAGGTCCCAGCCGATGATCCAGGCGGCGAGTTCGCCGAGCACGGCGTAGGCGTACGTATAGGCGCTGCCGGCGACGGGGATCATGCCGGCGAATTCGGCGTAGGAGAGCGCCGCCGCGGCGCTGGCGACGCCGGCGATCAGGAAGGAGAGGGCGACGCCGGGCCCCGCCTGCGTCGCCGCAACCACGCCGGTCAAGACGAAAATGCCGACGCCGATCAGTCCGCCGAGTCCGATGCCGGTGAGCTGCCAGACGCCGAGCACGCGGCGGAACCCGCCCGGCCGGTCGGCTTCGGCTTGCAGCGATTCGATCGATTTGACGCGCAGCAGCGAGGAGGAAAGCTTCATCAAAGGCCCGTCGGCGGATATTCCGCCATGACGTGCATAAGCGATCGGCGCGTTGCTGTCATGACGGCGCGACCGCGCACAAGAAAGAGCGGCCGTCAAAGACCGCTCTCTCATTTGTCTAGGACGAGGCGCTTATTTCTTCGCGGCCTCGAGATGGGTCAGCGCCTCTTCGGCATGTTTGGTCGCGATGTCGGCATGTTTCTGCTTGCCGTGATCGATCGCCATTTCGAGATGCGATATGCCCTGTTTAGTGTGCTCGTTGGCTTTCTCGGCCTCGGCCGCCTTGGCGTGTTTGAGCGCTTCCTCCGCGTGCATTGTCACCGCATCGGCCTTTCCAGCCTTCCCCTCCTGGATCGCCTGTTTGGTATGGGTGATGGCCTCAGCCAGATGATCTTCTGCGTAGGCCAGCCGCGGCGCAAAAAAAGCCGCGACGGAGAGAGCCAGCGCCGTTGCAAAGATTCTGCGATTCATGGACGTCTCCTCGATGCTTCGCCGCATAACCGTAAATATGGTTGCATTCGCCGCAGTATCGAGGTCTCGTCCGGCGTTCCCCTCGCGATGCGCTCACTGCCGGTCGGCGGCAAAAAGCTCACAGCTCTCGCCAAACTCTGCGAGTCCGCCTTCAAGGAATGATGCGAGAAGCGGGATGCCAAGCAGATAGACCGATGTCGAGCCCTCATGCCGCGCTCGCGCCTGCGCTACAGCTTCATTCCATTCGTTGGCGGCGAAGTCGCCGCGTCCGACCCACATCAGCGCAACCAGCTCGACCTGCTCATCGATGTCCATGGCGTCGATAAAGGAAGAAATCTCGTCGCGCGTCGAGGAAAATGCGTCCTCGGTCAGCACGCTGACGAAATGATCGTCAGTGGGGTTCGAGGCGTCCGCCTCGACGCCCTCGTCTTCACTTTCAAGTTCGCGGGCCTTGACGACGACGAAACAGACCTTGTCGGTATTGATGGTCGGCATTATTCCCCTCCCGTTCTTGAAAAGTCGCTTGACCTTCGCCCTTGCCGTGAAAGACGGCCCTTTGCATATATTCCTCGAAGGCGAGATTTTTACCCAAGTCGACGCCGTCTTTTTTTGGAGTCGGAAATGCGTGTCGGCGCGCCGAAGGAAACGAAGGACAATGAATATCGTGTCGGCCTGACGCCTTCATCGGTCGCCGAACTCGCCCATGCGGGACATGAGGTCTTCATCGAGCGCGGCGCGGGCGAGGGCGCCGGGCTATCCGATTCGGACTACGCCGTCGCAGGCGCAAACCTCGTCGACCGTCCCGAGGCGCTATTTGCCGTAGCGCAACTGATCGTCAAGGTGAAGGAGCCGCAGCGGCGCGAAATCGCCTATTTGCGTCCCGACCATGTGCTCTTCGCCTATTTCCATCTCGCTGCGGACTTCGAGCTCACGCGCGAACTGATGGCGAGCGGCGCGCATTGTATCGCCTATGAGACCGTCACGGCGCCGGGCGGCGGGCTGCCGTTGCTTGCGCCGATGTCGGAAATCGCCGGGCGTCTCGCCACGCAAGTCGGCGCGCATTTTCTTGAGAAGCAGGCCGGCGGCCGCGGCGTATTGCTGGCCGGCGCGCCGGGTGCGCCGCCTGCCGACGTGCTGGTCCTCGGCGCCGGCAGCGTCGGCGTGCAGGCTGCGGCGATCGCGCTCGGCATGGGCGCGAGCGTGCTTGTCGCCGACCGGAATCCTGACGCGCTTCGGCGGCTCGAAACGCGCTTCGGCTTCGCGGCGCGCACCATTTATTCGACTCGCGCGGCGATCGCCGAATCGGTGAAGCGCGCCGATCTCGTCATCTGCGCGGCGCTGGCGCCGGGCGCCAAGGCCCCGATCCTGATCACGCGGGAGATGCTGGCGACGATGAAGCGCGGCGCGGTGATCGTCGACGTCGCGATCGATCAGGGCGGCTGCTGCGAGACCTCGCGGCCGACGAGCCATTCCGACCCGATCTATGTGGTTGACGGCGTCGTGCATTACTGCGTCACCAACATGCCCGGAATCACGCCGCGCACGTCGACTTTCGCGCTCAATAACGCCACGCTGCCTTTCGTGCTGGCGCTCGCCAACAAGGGCTGGCGCCGGGCGGTCGAGGACGATCCGCATCTTCGGGCGGGACTGGAAATTTCCGCTGGGCGGATACTTTCCGCGCCTGTCGCCGCCGCGCATGGTCTGCCGGCGTCCTCGAACCTCAATGTGTTGGACAGCGCCGGGGCCGCGTAGCGCGTTCCTGGGCGCCGTCCGGCCGCCTGCGACCTTTCGCCTATCCGCTTTAGAAGGACGTTCGGATCCGGATGCATCAATATTGCATTGTAATAATTAGAGCTTATGTCGCTGAGACGCAGCTCGCGTCGGCTTGGCCGATAGAGCTTTTCTCATCGGCGCGCAATTGTTAGACCGGAGCCACGCGGCGGTTGCGAGCGGCGCGCCCCCTCATTCGAAACAACAGGTTTAGGGCATGAGCGCGAACGAGGACCAGGACCCCGCGGCCACCCGGCGGCGGCGGGGCCCGGCGGACAAGGCTCCTGCGGGCGCCAAGGCGGCGCCAAAGAAGACGCCGCGCAAGACCAAGAAAGAGCCTGTAGCGGCGCGGGCCGCCGACTTGGACGCTCTCCCGCGCCCGCGCAAGGCGCCTCCCGCGAAGCGGGACGGCGCTGGCGCGCCATTGCTCGCCAATATGGAGACGTTCGGCCGTCTCGACTTCGAAACGATCGCCGAAAATATGGCGCAGCTCGTCGACCAGGGGCGCAAGGCGCTCGCCGCCGCGATCGGGGGCGTCAATCCCGACGAAGCGCGCAGCGAACTTGCCGCGAGCGTCGCCGACGCCACCAAGACTCTCGGCGCCGTCGCCGAATGGTGGCTGTCGAAACCCGAGCGCGCCGCTGCGGCTCAGGCTGATCTTTACAGCGGCCTCAGCGAGATTTGGCGGCAGACCATGCGCCGTTACGGCGGGGAGGATGTCGCCCCGATCGTAGCGTCCGATCTCTCCGACAAGCGGTTCGTCGCGCCTGAATGGAACGACAACCCGTTTTTCGATTGGCTGCGGCAATCCTATTTGCTGACCTCGCGCTGGGCGAGCGACATGGTGGAGAAGGCCGAAGGGCTCGACGCGCAGACAAAGGCGCGGGCCGCCTTTTATGCGCGGCTCATATCGAGCGCGGTCTCGCCGTCGAATTTCGTGCCGACCAACCCCGAACTGTTGCGCGCGACGATCGACGCCAAGGGCGAGAATCTTGTCCGCGGCCTGAAAATGCTTGCGGAAGACATTTCCGCCGGCGGCGGCGTGCTGAAGATTCGTCAAAGCGCGGCGCGGCGGTTCGAACTCGGCGTGGATCTAGCGAATACGCCCGGCAAGGTGATCTGGCGCAATGACGTGATGGAGCTCATCCAATATGAGCCGATGACGGCGGAAGTCTATGCGCGGCCGCTGCTCATCACGCCGCCCTGGATCAACAAATTCTATGTGCTCGATCTCAACGCCGAAAAGAGCTTCGTGCGCTGGGCCGTCGAGCAGGGCTTCACGGTCTTCATCATTTCCTGGGTGAATCCCGACGAGACCAAGGCCGAAAAGGGCTTTGAAGCCTATATGCACGAAGGCGTGCTGACGGCTCTTGACGTGATTGAGAAGGCGACCGGAGCGCGCAAGGTTACGGCGGCCGGCTATTGCGTGGGCGGCACGCTGCTCGCGCTGACGCTCGCCTATATGGCCGCGACCGGCGATGATCGCATCGACAGCGTGACCTTCTTTGCGACGCAGGTCGATTTTTCCGACGCTGGCGATCTGCAGATTTTCGTCGACGAAGCGCGGCTTGCGGCGCTCGACGAGAGCATGGCGCGCACCGGCTATCTCGAAGGCGTCAAGATGGCCAACGCCTTCAACATGCTGCGGCCGAACGAACTCATCTGGAATTACGTCGTCAACAATTACATGAAGGGCGTCGAGCCCGCGGCGTTCGATCTCCTCTACTGGAATTCCGATTCAACGCGCATTCCGCGGGCCAATCACTCCTTCTATCTTCGCGGCTGCTATCTCGAAAATCGCCTGGCGCGCGGCGAGATGGTCATCGACGGCGTGCGGCTCAATCTGCGCCAGGTTAAAATCCCGGTCTTCGAAGTCGCGCCGAAGGAAGATCATATTGCGCCGGCGCAATCGGTGTTCCGCGGCGCGAAGTTCTTCGGCGGCGAGGTGACCTTCGTATTGGCTGGTTCGGGCCATATCGCGGGGATCATCAACCCGCCCACCAGGGAAAAATATCAGTATTGGACCGGAGGACCGGCGAAGGGCGTCCTCGAAGATTGGGTCAAGAAGGCGAAGGAGACCAAGGGCTCTTGGTGGCCGTACTGGCTCGGCTGGGTGACGGCGCAGGCGCCGACCAAAGTCCCCGCGCGCCAGCCCGGCGGCGGCAAGCTCAAAATCATCTGCGACGCGCCGGGCGAATATGTGCGGGTGAGGGGGTAGGCGACGCGCGGGAAGCGGCGCCAATCCCTCGCGCCGACGCCTTAGCCCGGAAGCACCCCGATGCGCTTCAGCAGCCAGTAGAGTCCTGCGACCGCAATCAGCGCCGAGAGCGCGTAAACGAGCTTTTCGCTCCGCTTGCCGCCTGTCTGCTTGTCGATGAGGAACAGGATCGGCATTGCCGCGAAGACGATGGCGATCTGGCCAAGCTCGACGCCGATGTTGAAGGCGGCGAGCGCAGGCACGACGCCCCCTTGCGGCACGCCCATCTCGGTCAGCGCCGAGGCGAAGCCAAATCCATGGATGAAGCCGAAGAAGAATGTGTTGCGCCAGCGGTTGTCGACGTCGCGCGAGAAGAAATTCTCCACCGCAACGAAGATGATCGAGGCGGCGATCAGCGACTCGACCAGGGTCGAGGGCAGCGTAAAGATGTTGAGCGCCGCAAGCGACAGCGTGATCGAGTGTGAAATAGTGAAGGCGGTGACGATCTTGACGACCGGCCAGATGCGGTTTGCCCATAAAATGAGGGCGAACAGGAAGCACAGATGGTCGTAGCCGGTGACGATATGTTCGACGCCGGCCTTGACAAACTTCCACATGAGCTGCGCCATCGTTTCCATCGGTTTTGACAGATCGAGCGGCGGATCGTCCGGGTAGAGCATGGTCTGGCCGGCGTTTTCGCCCTCCAGCGCAACCAGATGCTTGCCCTTTGCGCCTTGCGCGGCGAGGAGCTTGGTCGCGTCGTAAAAGAGCGGGCCCTCCGTCGCGCCGCAATCGAAGCGCAGGACGACGAGCGCGCTGTCTTGATTCTCTGGATCTTCGCCGACTTTTCCGATGGTTTCGACGCAGGCGCGACCGCTCCCGTCCCGCATCGCGATCCGCTTTTCGACGAACTTTCCGATTTCCGCTTCAAGCGCGCCCGGAGGCGAAAGATCGACGCCAATGCGTTCGTTCATCGTCTCCTGAAACATGCGCTCGAGGTCCGTGCCGAGAAAGCCGACGTCGACGATGAAGACGCGATTGTCTTTGGGCGCGATCTTGCCGGTCGAAATATCGGGCGTATGCGCCATGGCTGAGGCCGCGAGACCCACGCTAAACAAGATCACTGCGGCGATTGTCCTGAAACCCCCGGTCATGCGCGCTCCCTTCGTTTGTTGGCGCGCAACATGCCAAAGGAGCTTGCGGCGGACAAGACAGCGCAAGCGCAACCATTGGCGACGCGGCGCGGCTTCTCAGGATGAAAGAGCTCGATTGGACTGGCGAGAGCGCTCCGTTGCTCAAGTTCAGGCGTCGACGACAGGGACAGCGCGTTTTCGAAGGGTAGTATGCTATGGCGTCGCCGTGGCGCTCCCGCCTTCACAGAGTGAACCGCCGGAAATGCTTGATCGTGACCTCCGCGACCGCTCGGCGACCTTGACGACTTCAGAGGGCAGCCTGACCGCGCTCGCAACGCTGGCGCTGATGGCCGGCGCTGTGGCGGGTCTCGTCTGCGCGCTCTTTCGGATCGTGCTGCTGCGCGCCGACGATCTTCGCGCGGCGGCGGTCAATTGGGCCCACGCCCACTCAATCATGGGATTTCTCGCGCTTGTCGGCGCTTGCGCGTCCGCCGCCGTCGCCGCTGCATGGCTGGTGCGGCGGTTTTCGCCCCATGCGTCGGGAAGCGGGATTCCGCATGTCGAGGCGGTCTTGCATGGTCAGGCGGCGCCGGCGCCTTTTGTCCTCCTGCCGGTGAAATTCATTGGCGGATGCCTGGCGATCGGCTCGGGCCTTGCGCTCGGCCGCGAGGGTCCCAGCGTGCAGATGGGCGCGGTGGTCGGTCAGCTCTTCGGCGGCGCCTTCCGCCGCGACTGGGCGGATTGCCGCGTTCTGCTGGCGGCGGGCGCGGGCGCGGGCCTGGCGACAGCCTTCAATGCGCCGATGGCCGGCGCGGTTTTTGTTCTCGAAGAGCTCGTTCAAAAATTCGAACACAGAATAGCGATTGCGGCGCTGGCGGCGTCCTCGACGGCGATCGCCGTCGCCCATCTTATTCTTGGCGACGCGCCGGATTTTCAATTGCCGGCGCTGGCCTATCCCGCCCCTGCGATCGGCCCTCTGTTCTTCGTTCTTGGCGCGGTTTGCGGGGCGGTTGCGGTCGCCTACAACAGGGCGGTGCTGGCGACGCTGGCGGCAGTGGACCTCGTGCGCGGCCTGCCGGCGGAGACATGCGCCGCCGCGATCGGCGCGGCGACGGGCGTTCTCGCCTGGTTCGGACCCGAATGCGTCGGCGGCGGCGACAATCTCACCCAGAATGCGCTGCTCGGCTCACAAGGTCTTTTCGTCCTGCCCTATCTCTTTCAAATGAGGTTTTGGTTCGGCGCATTGTCCTATTCGGCAGGAACGCCGGGCGGTCTTTTCGCGCCGCTGCTGACGCTGGGCGCTCAGCTGGGGCTGCTCTTTGGCGCCGGTTGCGGATTGGCGTTTCCGGGTCTTCCGATTCAGCCGCAAGCCTTCGCGGTGGTAGGCATGGCCGCGTTCTTCGCGGGCGTGGTGCGCGCGCCGCTCACCGGCCTTGTGCTGGCGACGGAAATGACGGGCAGCGCGCTCCTGCTGCTGCCGATGCTGGCGGCCTGTTTCACGGCCATGCTCATCCCGACGCTGATGAGCGATGCGCCTCTCTATGAGTCGTTGCGCGACCGATTACGCTTCCTGCGCTGATCGAGGCGTCGCGAGAGGTTCTTCTCTTGAAGGCTGGTGGGGGAAGTAGGACTCGAACCTACGAAGGCTTAGCCAGCGGATTTACAGTCCGCCCCCTTTGCCGCTCGGGACATTCCCCCATCATCTCGCCAAAGAGACGGCGGCCGCGTTGAGCGCGGCCGGCGAAGCGGCATATGCGGCCCCCGCCGGCCAGTGTCAACCTCAAACTCCCCGGCAGGCGGCCGCCGGTTCCGAAGCGGCCAGATTCGCCAGCTCGGCGTCGGAAAAGAGCCGCGAGCGCGTCAGGAATCGCAGGCCGGTGCCATTGTCGAGCGAAAACATGCCGCCCTGGCCCGGCACGACGTCGATGACGAGCTGCGTATGCTTCCAGTAATCGAATTGCGCCGCGCCGATGTAGAATGGCGCGCCGCCGATTTCGCCGAGCAGCACGTCGCGATCGCCGACAAGGAAGTCTCCCTGCGGATAGCACATCGGCGCCGAGCCGTCGCAGCAGCCGCCTGACTGATGGAAGAGAAGGTCGCCATGTTCGCGACGCAGCCGCTCGATGAGATCGAGCGCGGCGGGGGTTGCGACGACTCTTGGCGGACAATCTTCCTTCAAGGCGAACATCTCCATCGCTTGTCATTCCCGACGCGCGCAAAGCGCGCGGTCGGGAATCCAGAGCAAACACCATGGCTCTAGTTGCGACTCTGGATTCCCGGTCAGGCCTTCGGCCTGCCGGGAATGACAGGCCGCGATGTCCCAATAGAAGCAATAGCGGCTTCAGAAGAAGCCGAGCTTCTTCTCGCTGTAGCTCACCAGCATGTTCTTCGTCTGCTGATAGTGATTGAGCATCATCTTATGGTTCTCGCGGCCGATTCCCGACTGCTTGTAGCCGCCGAAAGCGGCATGGGCGGGATAGGCGTGGTAGCAGTTCACCCATACTCGCCCGGCGTGAATGGCGCGGCCGAAGCGATAGCAGCGATTAGCCTCACGGCTCCATACGCCGGCGCCGAGGCCGTAGAGCGTGTCATTGGCGATGGCCAGCGCCTCGGCGTCGTCCTTGAAGGTCGTCACCGAGACGACGGGACCGAAGATCTCCTCCTGGAACACCCGCATGCGATTATGGCCTTCGAGCACGGTCGGCTTCACATAGAAGCCGCCGGCAAGTTCGCCCGCGAGCGCATTGCGCTCGCCGCCGGCGAGCACCTTGGCGCCTTCCTGCTTGCCGATGTCGATGTAGCTTAGGATTTTTTCGAGCTGTTCGGAGGACGCCTGCGCGCCGATCATCGTCTCGGCGTCGAGCGGGTTGCCCTGCTTGATTTCGCCGACCCGTTTCAGCGCGCGCGCCATGAAGCGATCGTAGATTTTCTCATGCACCAGCGCGCGGCTCGGGCAGGTGCAGACCTCGCCCTGATTGAGCGCGAACATGACGAAGCCCTCGATCGCCTTGTCGAGATAATCATCGTCTTCGCGCGCGACGTCCTCGAAGAAGATGTTGGGGGATTTGCCGCCGAGTTCGAGCGTCACCGGGATAAGGTTCTGACTGGCGTATTGCATGATCAGCCGGCCGGTCGTCGTCTCGCCGGTGAAGGCGATTTTGGCGATGCGGCTCGATGAGGCGAGCGGCTTGCCGGCCTCGAGTCCGAATCCGTTGACGATGTTGAGCACGCCCTTCGGAAGAAGGTCGCCGACCAGCTCCGCCCAGACGAGAATGCTGGCGGGGGTCTGTTCGGCCGGCTTGATGACGACGCAATTGCCGGCGGCGAGCGCCGGCGCGAGCTTCCACGCCGCCATCAGGATCGGGAAGTTCCAGGGAATGATCTGGCCGACGACGCCGAGCGGCTCGTGGAAATGATAGGCGACGGTGTCGTGCTCGATTTCGGAAATGCCGCCTTCCTGCGCGCGTATGGCGCCGGCGAAATAGCGGAAGTGATCGATCGCGAGCGGAATGTCGGCGGCCATCGTCTCGCGGATCGGCTTGCCATTGTCCCAGGTCTCGGCGGCGGCGAGGACCGCGAGATTAGCCTCCATCGCATCGGCGATGCGATTGAGGATGAGCGCGCGTTCGGCCGGGCTCGTCTTGCCCCAGGCGTCTTTGGCGGCATGCGCGGCGTCGAGCGCCGCCTCGACGTCATCCTTGTCGGAGCGCGCGATCTCGCAAACCTTCTGGCCGGTGATCGGCGAGATATTGTCGAAGACGCGGCCCGATTTCGCGTCAACCCATGCGCCATTGATGAAATTGCCGTAGCGGGCCTTGAACGGCGGCTTGAGCGCGGCGAAAGTCTCGTGCTTGGTCATGGGCGTTCCTCGTCTTTTGCCGGTTCTTTTCCGCTCATGATAGCGGCTCTCGGGCCAACGCCAAGCGGAATGAACGCTCAAGAAGAGGCTCGTCAGGAGCTTCTGCGGCGCTTCGTCTTTTGCGCCAGAAGAATAAAGGCTTCCACCTCATGAGCGAGGCGCTCCACATCGGCGATGCGCGAAGAACCTCCAAACTCCTTGAGGCGCTTGTGGATCGACTTCGCGGCCGTGACGAACTTCGCCTGACCGGAGAGCAGGAACCCTTTGTTGGCCCTCTCGAACGCGACCGCGCAGTCCATCGATTGCGCGGCAAGAGCGACGCTCAAGAGCGTCTCCTCATATTCGACAAGGCTTTCGATGGCGTCCAATCCTTGATTGAGTTTCGAACGGAAGCTCTTTTCGTCTGTTCCGTCATAGCTGATCCAGTCGGTCCGCGAAAAATCCGAGGGTGGTTTGGCTTTTGCGGATTTTACGATGAGGAGCGGCTTACCGCACATCGCCGCAAATCCGAGCTCGAGCATTATGTTGGCTAATGCGGTAGGTCGCGTTTTGTCGGAAAAGATCGCGACGGTGAATCCGGTCGCGCGAATGAGTTCCAGAATTCGTTCCAGAAAATCCTTGCCGCCAGTTGAAGCGTCGGCATCTTTTGTTTGAAATTCTCTTTCGCTCAATACGTCTTCAACAGTGCGCGCCATATCCAAATCGATTGCGGGCGGCCTCCCAAGCTGACGCATGACAAATGCATGTTTGGGAAATAGCCGTTTTGGAGGCGTGTCCAGAATTGCCTCGGTCAGAGGCGAAAATACGAGAGGCACTATTTTTTCCGAGTGATATCCTTGATTCCCTTATACGGACCAGGGGTCTTCTTCTGATCGACGATTCGACCTGTCGTCGTATCTATCGTCACGTAACGATTGGTGATCGGATTCTTGGCCTGCACGCGCTCTTTGACCGCTCCAATTCTGCCGGACTGACCGGTATTCTTGCTCATGGTTTTTCTCTTTGATCTCGTACCCTGAATGATGCCACGGGCGGCGTCCGTCCTCAACGTCTTTGAGGAAGGAAAGCGGCCGTCGCGGCGCGTCAGCGGGGTCGTTATCGCAAACACGCCTTCGCCAGCGCTTGGAAGGCGCGGGCGCGATGCGACAGCGCCTGCGAGCCGTCGCCCGGCAACGCGTGTTTTTCCGCCGACATCATCTCGCCGAAGGTCTTATCGAGCCCGTCGGGCCTGAAGATCGGATCATAGCCGAAGCCCTTCTCCCCCTTGGGCGGAAAGACGAGAGCGCCGTCGACCCGTCCCTCGAACTGCTCGACATGTCCGTCGGGCCAGACGACGGCGAGCGCGCAGGCGAAATGCGCGCGATGGGGCGGCGTGGCGCGGCGCCCCTCAAGCTCGCGTTCGACCCGCGCGCAGGCGGCCTTGAAATCGCGGCCCTCGCCTGCCCAGCGCGCCGAATAGACGCCGGGCGCGCCGTCGAGCGAGTCGACGCAAAGGCCGGAATCATCGGCGAAAGCGGGAAGGCCGGATGCTATGGCGGCGGCGTGCGCCTTGAGCAGCGCATTGCCGGCGAAGGTCTCTTCAGTTTCTTCCGGCTCCGGCAGGCCGAGATCGCCGGCCGACACCGCCTCGACGCCATGCGGCTCAAGCAATTGCCTGAGTTCCCATAGCTTTCCGGGATTATGCGTCGCGATGACGAGCTTGCCGGCGATTTTGCGCGAATCCATCCGCTTCCCTCCGCCGCGGCTTTTAGCGCGCTGGCGGGCGTCGCCATAGCGCGATGTCTCCGTGAGCTGAAGCGATTCGGGGTCCGGATCGCCCGTTCGGGCCTTGGATGACAGGACGGAAGGCGCTACAAAGTTATGCCCTGGCGCGGTTAACCCCGCCTTTACTATGCTTGGCAACGATTGAGGAGCCGAGAAGACGGTCCGGAAGGCGCCAGGCCTGACGCGGCGAATTTCGCCGCTCGATTTTTCCCGGAACGCAAGGGACGAAATGACCTCAACCATTCTCATTGCGGACGACGATCCCGTTCAGCGTCGTCTTCTTGAAGCTATGACGCGGCGATTTGGTTATGAGGCCGAGACCGTCGAAAGCGGCGAACAGGCAATCGCGCGGCTGACCCAGCATGGAGCCAAGCCCGTGGCGCTGTTGATTCTCGACCTTGTGATGCCCGATCTCGACGGCATGGGCGTGCTCACCCGGATGCGGGACATGAAGCTCGCGACCCCGGTGATCGTGCAGACGGCCCACGGATCGATCGAGGCCGTCATCTCAGCGATGCGCGCCGGCGCTCATGACTTCGTGGTCAAGCCGGTCGGCGCGGAGCGCCTGCAGATTTCGATCAAGAACGCGCTTTCGGCCGACGCGCTCGCCGACGAAGTGCGCCGCATCAGCCGCCGGGCGCAAGGGGCGCTGACCCTCAAGGACCTCGTCTCGCGCAGCGACGACATGGCGCGCGTCATCAGGCTCGGCCAGCGCGCCGCGCATTCGTCCATTCCCGTGCTTCTCGAAGGCGAATCCGGCGTCGGCAAGGAGATCGTCGCGCGCGCCATCCAGGGCGCGTCGGAACGCAAAGGCAAGCCGTTCATCACCGTCAACTGCGGCGCGCTCCCGGCAAATCTCGTCGAATCCATTCTCTTCGGCCATGAGAAGGGCGCGTTCACCGGCGCCACCGAGAAGCATGCCGGCAAATTCCTCGAAGCGAATGGCGGGACGCTGTTTCTCGATGAAATCGGCGAATTGCCGCTCGATATTCAGGTCAAGCTGCTGCGCGCCCTGCAGGAGGGCGAAATTGATCCCGTCGGCGCCAAGCGTCCGATTCGAGTCGACATTCGTTTGATCTCGGCGACCAATCAAAATCTCATCGATCTCGTCAAACGCGGCCTGTTTCGCGAGGACCTTTTCTATCGATTGAACGTCTTCCCGATCAGCATTCCGCCGCTGCGCGCGCGCCGCGAGGACATCGCCGATCTCGCCAGGCGCTTTGCGGCGCGCTTCGCCGCCGAGGAAGGCCGCAACATTCGCGGCCTGACGTCCGAGGCGCTGTCGCTGCTGACGAGCTACGACTGGCCCGGCAACGTCCGCCAGCTGGAGAACGCCGTGTTTCGCGCCGTCGTTCTCGCTGACGGCGACGAGCTGACGATCGCCGAATTTCCGCAGATCGCCGCTCATGTGCAAGGCTATGAGGTGCGCGTGCCGCCTGCGCCCGCGCCGGGGGCGGCCGCGACAGCGTCACGCGAACGCGAGATCGTCCGAGTCGAAATCCGCGATCCGAACGCGATGCCGCTGGTTGGCGCGAACGGCGAAATGCGCACGCTCGAAGATATCGAGGCGGCGACGATCCGCTTCGCCCTGGCGCATTATCGCGGCCAGATGTCGGAAATCGCGCGGCGGCTCGGAATTGGCCGCTCGACGCTTTATCGCAAGATGAAGGAATATGGGCTGGAGGAGGAGTCTGAAAGCGACTCCGAGCCTTCCGGGACGCTGGTCGCGTAACCTTAGCGCCGGCGCTTCTCTTTACCCTTGCGAGGTTTGCATGACGCTGTTCGATATCGAAGCGACAACGATCGACGGCGCGCCGAAGAAGATCGGCGATTACGCGGGCAAGGTCATGCTGATCGTCAATGTGGCGAGTCGTTGCGGCTTCACGCCGCAATACGCCGGTCTCGAAACTCTCTACCGCACATTCGCCGATCGGGGGCTCGTAGTGTTGGGCTTCCCGTGCAATCAGTTCGGCGCGCAGGAGCCGGGCTCCGAGAAGGAGATAGCATCCTTCTGCTCCACAAATTACGACGTGACGTTTCCGATGTTCGCCAAGATCGACGTCAATGGCGAGCGCGCGCATCCGCTCTATCGCCTGCTCAAGCGCGAGGCCCCGGGGATTCTTGGGTCGGAGGCGATCAAATGGAACTTCACCAAATTCCTCGTCGATCGCGAGGGACATGTCGTGAAGCGCTACGCCTCAACCGACAGGCCCGAGCAGATCGCCAAGGACATAGAGGCGTTGCTGTGACCGAGATCGAGGCTCGAACGATCGAGGGCGGCGATCCGCTCATCTTCGAGGTGAGGGTTCGGGAGGGGGCAAGCGAAACGCAGCATCGCGTCACGGTCTCGCGAAAAGACTTTGAGCGGCTCGGCGCCGGCGATGCGGAAAGGCTTATTAACGCGGCCTTCCGATTTCTTCTCGACCGCGAAGCGAAGGAGAGCATTCTCGCACGCTTCGACGTCAGCGTCATCTCGCGCTATTTTCCGGAGTTCGAGCAGAAGCTGCCGCAATATCTCAAGTGAAGGAGTCAATGTCATTCCCGACGCTCGTGAAGCAAGCGATCGGGAAACCAGAGCAACTCCACGATGTTTGTTGCGGCTCTGGATTCCCGATCAGGCCTTCGGCCTGTCGGGAATGACAAGGGGAAAAGCCTTATTCAGAACGCGGCGCGAAATCTCAGGCCGAACACGTTGATCGGCCCGCGCGCGCTATTGTGAGCAGGATTGACCAACAGTTGATAATCGAGCGTCGCGTCCATGTTCTTGCCGAAGCCGATCTTGTAATAGGCTTCCATATTCTTCTCGCCGGCGTAGGACAGCGCGCCGTCGCCGATATAGACGCTAGTTCCGCCGAGCGCGAAATAGCGCACGCGGTCGCCATGCAGCCCGCTCAACGCGCCGGCGAGGCCGATCTCGTCGTCGTCGCGTCCCCATAACGCCCCGCCGGCGACGACGCCCATCGAGAGCTGACGATCGATATCTGTATAATCCACCGTTTCATAACGGCCGTCGGCCATGCTGGCGCGCAGGAAGAAGCCGAGATGCGGCGCGAGCTGCTGTTTGATGTTTATGCCGCCGCCGGTCTTCACCGCGCGTCCCCGCGCGTTGTCGATGCTTGGCGGGAAATTGCGGGCAAGATAGGCGTAACGTATGACGTCGTCGATCTTGCTGATATAGCCGTTGTCGCCATAAGCGAGGAATTTGATGGCGCCGGGCTGATTGAAGAGATCGTAGCGCGCTTCGAATTCGACGATGCTCATGAATTGTCGAAACAGTTGCGGTTCGATGTCGAAACTGTTCGGGGTCGTCGAGAGCTGGAATACGCCGCCGCGCGCCGTCCACCAGGCCTGCTTCCATTCCGCGGCGAGTCCGTAGGTATAGCCCCAGGCGTCGGCCGCGTAGTCCATGGCGCCCATGTCATTGAACGCGAAGTTGAGAAAGCCGGTTGTCGGGTCGTGAGCATAGACGTTGTCGTCGAAGATGTCGGGCACGGCGAATTTTCCGAGCGTGATGACGATGCGGTCCTTGTCGACCCTGCCCGAAATCTGGTTTTGCGTCGATTCCAGCACCTCGCTTCGGGAGCCTGTGTCCGGGTCTCCCTGTCGCTCGCCGCCGTCCAGTCCGATGAGCTGGCGTAAGAAGTAGCGTTGGAAGCGGATATAGGGGGCCGTTCTGCCTACTTTAGCGACCGCGCCGTTCACATAAGAAGCGGCGCCGACGGAATTGGCGAGCCCATAGCCTGCGTCGATCTCGGGATTGAGATAGACGGCGCCTCCTTCCCACAGGCGAAGGCCGAGAAAAAAATCAGTGGTGGAGCCGACATTGGCCTTGCCGCCGGATGGAAAGCTGTTAGGGCCGTCGTAAAGCGCCCGAAAACGTGGATAGGCCTGAGCGACGTGGGTCGTCTGCGCGTGGACGCTGTAGAGTTCTGGAGCGTCATCGGATCCGTTTGCGCCGTTGCCTGAGCTTTCGCCATTACGCTGGCCGTAATGCAACTCTCCGGGAATCTTATTCTTCTCGCCGAAATGAAAGTTCAGTCCGAAGCGCAACAGATGGTTTTCGTTGCGCACGCGCGACACATAGGTAAAGTCAGCGCCATTGTCGAATAGCTGGGTGTTCAGCGACTGATTGAGGAAGAGATATTCCGCGCGCGCCGACCAGTTTTCGGCGAAAGCGTATTCGAAGCCACCGCCGATCGCATATTTCATGCGCGAGGATTGCGACCAAGGCGCATAAAAAATCCCATCGGGCCCGCCGGCGCCGAGCGTCAAAGTCGTCGGACCCCTTTCGCCGCCCGCCGCGACTCCGCCTGTGAGATAAAGAAGCGTGCGGTCCCATGCATAGCCGAGTCGACCGCGAATGCTTGCGAAGAAATTCGCGCTCGAATTCGACGCCAGCGTGAAGATTGCCGGCGGCGGATAAGCAGGCGAAGCCAAATAGGCGCCGGTCGGCCCGCGCCTTCCGTCGAGAAGACTCAAATCCGTCTCGAACCCCCAGACCCAGGGCCCGCTCTGCCAATTATATCCGGCCTGCGCGCCGACGGTGACGCCGGGATGCGTCGCGCTCGCAGGATAGAGATCGAAGATCGGCGAACCGAAACCGCTCGCAGCCTGCAACCGATCGGCCCCGTGCAGCGGAATGCCGCCGCCGAGACTGGCGCCCATATAGAGGCCGGCCCAGTTGAAAGCCGGCGGTCGCGCCTCGTCTTCGGCGCGCGCGTTTGAATTTGGCGCGCAGAAGACGAAGCCAAAAAGCACGACAAAAAAAACGCGCGCAACGGCGATCCCCTGCTTCCCGGGGTCGAGGGCGGCGGCGCTGGAATGAAGGCGGGATCGCGGCCTATGCATGCGCGCTCTCAAAGCCATGCCGGCGGCGTTTCCTTTGGACAGGCGATCAGGGCGCGCCAGAACATGCCATGCGCCGCGCGCGAATCATCTCTCGGCCATAGTAAAACTGTGTGACAGATTTTCGCAGCGTCATTTGGCGCAGTCCTTGCTATGAACTGTAAAAAATGGCCGGAAGCCGCGGAAAATGCAGGACGCCGCGCCAAAAGGGAGTTCTCACAATGGACTCGCGCCAAACGCAGTTCGATGAGCTGGCCGGAGCGAACGGCCGAACCCGCGCGCCTTATCGAAAGCTTTCGCAGTGGCTGGCCGATACCCCGCCCGAGCTCCTCGCGTCGCGCCGTGAGCAGGCGGAGCTCCTGTTTCGGCGCATCGGCATCACTTTCGCCGTCTATGGCGCGCAGGAGGCGACGGAACGACTCATTCCCTTTGACATCCTGCCGCGCATTCTCTCGCGCCGCGAATGGACGGCGCTCGAAAAGGGCCTGATCCAACGCGTCGCGGCGCTCAACGCCTTCCTTGCCGACATCTACGGCGCCGGCGAAATCTTGAAGGCCGGAATCGTTCCAGCGGATCTCGTCTATAGCAATCCCGCGTACTGCCCCGACATGGCGGGCCGGCGCGCGCCCTACGACATTTTCGTCCATATCGCCGGCGTCGACATTGTGCGCACCGACGATCAGGGCTTCTTCGTTCTCGAAGACAATGCCCGTACGCCTTCTGGCGTCTCCTACATGCTGGAGAACCGCGAAGTGATGATGCGGCTTTTCCCCGAGCTTTTCGCGCTGCACCGCGTCGCGCCGATCGAAAACTATCCCGACGAACTGCTCGCGACCTTGCGCTCGGTCGCGCCGCCGCGCGCCAACAGCGATCCGACGATCGTGTTGATGACGCCCGGCCAATACAATTCCGCCTTCTACGAACACTCGTTTCTCGCCGATAAGCTCGGCGTGGAGCTTGTCGAAGGACGCGATCTCTTCGTGCGCGATGACATCGTCTATATGCGCACGACCGAAGGCCCGCGCCGCGTCGACGTCATCTATCGGCGCATTGACGATGATTTCCTCGATCCGCTCTGCTTCCGGCCCGATTCGGCGCTCGGCGTCGCGGGCCTGATGGGCGCCTATCAAGCAGGCAATGTGACGCTCGCCAATGCAGTCGGCGCCGGCGCCGCCGACGACAAGGCGATGTATACTTACATGCCTGAGATCATTCAGTTTTACCTTGGAGAAGCGCCTCTCTTGCAGAATGTTCCGACCTTCCGCTGCCGGGAAGCTGAAGCGCTCGCTTACGTGCTCGATCGCCTCGATGAGCTGGTGGTCAAGGAAGTCAACGGCTCCGGCGGCTATGGCATGCTCGTTGGTCCCCACGCGACCAAGGCGCAAATCGAGGAGTTTCGGGCAAAGCTCAGGGCGCATCCGGAGAATTTCATCGCTCAGCCGACGCTGGCGCTTTCCACATGCCCCATCGCCCTGGCGAGCGGCGTGGCGCCCCGCCACGTCGATCTGCGGCCGTTTGTTCTGCAGGGCGCAAATGGCGCGCGCGTCGTGCCCGGCGGTCTGACCCGGGTGGCGATGACGGAGAAGTCGCTCGTGGTGAACTCGAGCCAGGGCGGCGGCACCAAGGACACCTGGGTGATCGACGACGCCTGGGTCGACGAGGAGGCGATGGGTCAAGCGTGATAGAACGCTCGCAACGCTTCGCAGTGAACGAAAGATGATCGCCGAAGCGAAACGTAACCGGACGAGCTGATGCTGTCACGCACCGCCGACAATCTGTATTGGCTTGCCCGCTACATGGAGCGCGCTGACTTTCTGGCGCGCGCGATCCAGGCGTCGCGCCGGCTCGCCGCGTTGCCCAAGGCCTATGGCGGCGACGAAACCGAGTGGGAAAGCGTATTGCTGTCCTCGGGCGCGGCGCTGGCGTTCGAAAATTCCGGACGTCCGGTCGACGAAGTCAATGTCGTCGAATTTCTCACCTTCACGCCGGAGAATCCCGGATCGATCCGCAATTGCCTTGAGCACGCGCGCGCCAACGCCCGTGCGGTGCGCACGGCCTTGACCGTCGAAATGTGGGAATCGATCAACGACGCCTATCTCGAAATGCGTGCGCTCGAATCGCGCGGCGGCGTTCCCTGCGCCCAGGAGCTTGCGCGCTTTCTCGAACTCATCAAGCGGACTTCGCTGACCTATGACGGCGGCGCCTATCGCACGATGCTGCGCAATGACGCCTATTGGTTTTCGCGCGTCGGCCTTTTCATCGAACGCGCCGACAACACCGCGCGTCTGCTGGACGTGAAATATCATGTGCTGCTGCCCGAAAAAGAGGTGGTCGGCGGTTCGCTCGACTATTTCCAGTGGTCGGCCATACTGCGCGCCGTATCTGCGCATACCGCCTATCACTGGGTCTATCGCACCAGCATGAAGCCGTGGCTCGTCGCCGATCTCCTGATCCTGCGGCCGGAAATGCCGCGCTCGCTTATTTCCTGCTATGAGTCGATCGTGCGCAATCTCGACAATCTTGCGCGCGCTCATGGCCGCCAGGGCGCGGCGCAGCGCCACGCCCGCGGCGTCTACGGCAGGTTGGAGAAACTCACCATGGAGAGCGTCTTCCAAGGCGGGCTGCATGAATTCGTGCAGTCCTTCATCGCCGAGAACAACCGGCTCGGCGCGCTGATTTCCGAGCAATATCTCTTTTGAGCGACGCCTGATGCGCATTCGCATACGCCACGAAACCACCTATCGCTATGCCGAAGCGCCGCGAATGGCCGTGCAGCATCTTCGCCTGACGCCGCGCAACTATGACGGGCAGCATGTCGTCAATTGGCGCATCGACGTCGATCGCGATTGCCGGCTGGTTCAGTCCGAAGACGCGTTCGGCAATACGCTCCATCGGTTCTCGGTGGACGGGCCGATTGAGTCGATCTCCACCGTGGTCGAGGGAGAGGTGACGACCTTCGACATGGCCGGGGTCGTATCGGGGACGGTCGAGCGCTTTCCGCCGCTCCTTTACATGCGCGAGACGCCGCTGACGGCGCCGAGCGTCGGCATCTGTGATTATGCGCGCGAGTTAACGTCGAAGGAAAGCGGAACGCTCGCCAAGCTGCATGCGCTTCTTGGCGCGCTCTATGAATCGTTTGCGTTCGACGCCGACGCCACCCATGCGGCGACGACGGCCGTGGAATGTTTCGAGCAGCGCAAGGGAGTCTGCCAGGACTTCGCGCATCTCTTCATCGCCTGCGCGCGCCACATCGGCGCGCCGGCGCGCTATGTGAGCGGCTATTTCCTGCGCAGCGACGCGGAGGATCAGGTCGCCGGCCACGCCTGGGCGGAGGCCTATGTCGAGGACCTCGGCTGGGTCGGGTTCGATCCCGCGCATGGCGTTTCGCCGCATGAGAATCATGTGCGCGTCGCCGTGGCTCTCGACTATCTCGGCGCCGCGCCGATCCGCGGCGCGCAGGCCGGCGGCGCCGGCGAGTCGATGGACGTCAAGATTTGCGTCGCGCGGGCGCCCGTCTTCAGCCAGTCCCAATCGCAGTCGCAGTAGCCGGGCTTAGAGGGAAGATCGTTTGGCCGAGCGTCGCGCTTTCGCGCGCCTCGTCGCCGCTTTGCGAAAGCTCGCGCATGCGGGCATCTATGCTTGAAGCGAGGCGCAAGCCGTCGTCGTCGTCGTATTGGAAGTCATACGCGCCGTTTTGGCTGAGCGCGACGACCACCCTCGGCCAGACGCCTTTCCTGTCCCAGCGATGGTAGCGGGTATAGGCCGTGTACCACTTGCCGAACTGCGGCGGCAGATCGCGCCAGGCCGAGCCGGTGCGAAGTATCCAGAATACCGCCTCGAGGAAAAGCCGATTGTCGCGCCCGCTGCATCCAGGATCGCTTGCTTTGCCGGGGAGGAGCGGGGCCACGGCCCGCCAAAGCTCTTCGGAAAGATAATCTTCGATCAATTGATCCTCCGTCGCGGCAAGAGCGACGTCGACCCGGCCAGACGTCAGGTCCGTCCAAAAGCGAGCAATGAACGAATCTACCTTAAGTTGTATAAAATTGCAACACAACCCAGCTGGGGAGTGGCGCCAATGCCCGTCTCAGCGTCGCACAATGGGGAAACGCGCCCGCTTGCGGCTTGCGCGTCCCTGTGGCACAGAGTCGGCGAACGCGTCGACGCGGTTTCAGGCATTTCGGGCGATCAAGCGCTGCAGTAGCTCAGTGGTAGAGCACTCCCTTGGTAAGGGAGAGGTCGAGAGTTCAATCCTCTCTTGCAGCACCATTATTTTCAATTACTTACGTAATTTCAAGGTTCTGAAAATCTCTTTAAAAACTATAAACGGATCGTCAACGGATTTACT
>VGEB01000025.1 GCA_016869435.1 Alphaproteobacteria bacterium
TGGCCGCCTTCCAGGACCATCCGCGCCAATTCCGCTCGACCGCTCGGCGTCAAACGGGCATTCTTATGGATGTTCATCCGGACCTCCGGGAAAAGGTGAAGCTTCGCAACTCCACTTTCCTCGGCCTTGTCCGGATGGACAACCTATAGAAAGCTCACATCTAGCGCGGACGCCCTGCGGCGTAAAGCGGGAGCGGAGGTCACCCTTTCTTGGGCAGCTCCTTATCCTTCCCCTCGGGCTCCGGTGGCGGCTGCGGGCGCGGATCGAGGCTGCGGATATAGGAGACGATGTCGTCGATTTCCTTGCGCGAAAGATGCATGTCGGGCATCGGCGGATGTGGGTCCATCAGGAAATTGCCGAGCTTCTTCCTGTCGGTGCGGCGTTGCGCGATGTCGAAAAACGACGGGGCGTCGGCCGAGGCGCTGGCCTGGTCGGACGTCACCACATGACAGGACGCACACCACCGCTTGGCGATAATGGCGCCGCGCTGGACGTCGCCCGCCGCCAGGGCGAAGTTTGCGAATATAACGCTCCCGCTGGCGAGGGCTGTTGCGAGTGTCAGGCGTCGAAGCTGCATGTGGTTTCCTTGAGCGCGAGCGGTCGATTCGACAGCATCAAAACATAAGTGCGGCTCGGGGGACATCGCGAGTAGAAGCTTCGTCTTGCGTCAGGACGACGCGGCTGGCGGATGCCGATGCGCGGCATTTCTGCAACAGTTGTGTGATGTGATTGCAACAGATGAGGAGATTAGCATTCTGACTGCGACTGACGCCGCGCTAGCCCCTTTTCAGACACAAAGGCTGCGCTAAAGTGCTTGCGTCACAAGCTCATTCGAGATGCGGAGACAAGCGCCGGAAGATTTCGCTTCCGGCCGCAGGTTCCTTCTTTCCCTCTCGCTGATCGGCAGTGGCGGCTGGCGTACGGCTTAGAGACGTCGGGCGTTGAGGAAAGTCGGAACATTATGGTCGCTGATGTTCATAGAGGGCTGATTTCGATATCTCGACTCAGCGCGCGTGCTGCGTTGCCGATATGCCTCATGGCGATGAGCCTGGGCGCGCTGGTGACTGGCTTTGTTGCGCCTGCGCCCGCGCTGGATTCGCCGCATGCGACCGCGAAGGCCGACACGCAACCTCTGCCGATGTTCAAGGATCCTCGCGCCGCATTGCGCGCGGGCCTGGAAAGCTACCATGCCGGCGATTCCGCGACCTCCGTCGCCGCGCTTCGTTATGCCGCCGACGGCGGCGAGCCGCTGGCGAAATGGAAGCTTGGCCGGATGTACGCCGAGGGCGACGGAGTCGTGCGCGACGACGCCAAGGCTTATGAATATTTCTCGCAGATCGTCGATCACTACGCCGATGACGATCCCGATCCGCGCGAACGGTCGATGGCGGCCAGCGCCTTTGTCGCCGTGGGCGTCTATCTCCGTGACGGCGTCTCAGGCGCAAGGATCAAGCCTGATCCTGATCGCGCCTTTGATCTCTTCCGCTATGCTGCGACCTACTTCGGCAACGCCGACGCCCAGTACAATCTGGCGCGCATGTATCTCGAAGGCGTCGGCGTGAAGAAGAACCTTCGGCAGGGCGTGAACTGGCTGGAGCTGGCGGCGCGTAAGGGTCATCCGCAGGCGCAGGCGATGCTCGGACGGATGATGTTCACCGGCGAAGCGAGCGGCGAGCCGGAACGGGCGCGCGGGTTGATGTATCTGACGCTGGCGCGCGACGGGGCAGCCCGCGATCAGCGGATCGTCGACTTGCACGCCGAAGCGCTGAACGCCGCGAGCGATGCCGACCGCAGAACGGCGGGCGCGATGCTCGAGGGCTATCTTCGCGAACGTAACTGACCTTCGTCAGCCGGCGCGCGCTGCGGCCCCTTTGAGCTTCACCGGAATAGTCAAGAATCGACCGCCGTCCGCATGTGGCGGCGGAAACTTGCCGGCCCGAATATTCACCTGAATGGAGGGCAGGAGCAGCCGTGGCGCGGCAAGCTCCCTGTCGCGTCGCCGTCGACCGGCCACGAATTCGTCTTCGCTGACGCCGTCATTGATCTGCACATTCCTGGCGCGTTCTTCGCCGACCGTCGTCTCCCAGACGTGGAAATCCCGTCCGGGCGCCATGTAATCGTGACACATGAAGAGTCGGGTCTGAGGAGGAAGCGAAAGAATCCGGCGGATCGACCGATAAAGCGCGTGTGCGTCGCCGCCCGGGAAATCCGCTCGCGCCGTCCCATAGTCGGGCATGAATACAGTATCGCCGACAAATACGGCGTCGCCGATCTTATAGGCGACGTCGGCTGGCGTATGGCCGGGCGTGTAGATCGCTTCGCATTCGATCTCGCCGATCTTGAAGCGTTCGCTGTCTTTGAAGAGGCGATCGAAGCAGCTGCCGTCAGCGCTTAAATCCCCGGCGTCGAAAACCGGCTTGAACAGTTTCTGGACCTTGTCGATGTGTTCGCCGATGCCGATCTTGGCGCCCGTCGCCGCCTTGACGATCTGCGCGGCGGAAAGATGGTCGGCATGCGCGTGAGTTTCGAGCGCCCAGTCAATCGTTAGCCCTTCGTCCGCCGCCTCGGCAAGGATCGCGTCGATCGAATGCGAATCGGCGACCCCGCTCGCGGGGTCATAGTCGAGCACGGGATCGACGATCGCCGCCCGCATCGTTCTGGGGTCGCTGACAATATAGGTGATCGTGCTGGTCGCCTCGTCGAAGAAGCCCTTAACGCACGGCGCCTGCGGCATCGCTTTCTCCTCTATTGCAGCGCTCCTGAGCTTCCCGGTCTTTCGGGCTTGCGCCCGGCTACATATATGCGATATATCTAAATAAGCAAGGTCTAATATTATGCGCGATCACGGGAGCAGGCGCTGACAGTTCTTCCACTTGACGCCGTTCTGGGTCTAATTTCCGGCGCACTCGTCGGATTTACGCTTGGCCTTGTCGGCGGCGGCGGATCGGTGCTGGCCGTGCCGCTGCTCGTCTATTTCGTCGGCGTTCCAAATCCGCATGTCGCCATCGGCTCGAGCGCGGCGGCGGTAGCGGTAAACGCGCTGATGAGCCTTGCCAACCATGCGCGCGCGAAGACGATCAAATGGCGCTGCGCTTCTGTCTTCGCACTTTTCGGAATCGCAGGCGCATTCGCAGGATCGACTCTCGGCAAGTTCATCGATGGCGAAAAGCTGCTCGCGCTCTTCGCGATATTGATGATCGTCGTGGCCTATCTAATGCTCCGCCGACGGGGTTTGTCAGGCTATCCCGCGGTAAGGCTCAACCGCGAAAATTTCCCGCGGCTCGTCGGCGCAGGATTGACGGCCGGCGCGCTTTCCGGCTTCTTCGGGATCGGCGGCGGCTTCCTGATCGTGCCGGGGCTGATGTTCGCGTCCGACATGCCGATCCTGAATGCTATCGGTTCGTCGCTTGTCGCGGTCGCCGCCTTTGCAGTGACGACCGCCGCAAACTACGCCTATTCGGAGCTGGTTGAATGGGAGCTTGCCGGAACGCTGGTGATAGGCGGCGCGTTCGGCGGCATGATCGGCGCCGTGATCGCGCGACGCCTGTCGAGAATGCGCGGCGCGCTGAGCGCCGTCTTCGCGACGGTCATTCTGGCGGTTGCAATCTATGTGCTCTGGCGTAGCGGCGCCGCTCTCGGATTTCTGGACTATGCAGAAAAATCGGCGTAGATCGCGACATGATCAGAGGGCTTATCGCCCGCGCGCATCGACTTGACGATCTCGACGCGGGCCAGTCGATCGGCGGCGCGCGGCGAAAGCAGAAGGTGATCGATGCGAAGGCCCTTGTTCTTCTGCCAGGCGCCGGCCTGATAATCCCAAAAGGTATAGAGCCCGCCTTCGTCGGACGTCGCGCGCAGCGCGTCGGCATAGCCGAGATTGAGCAGGCGCTGATAGGCGGCGCGAGTCTGCGGCAAAAACAATGCGTCGCCGATCCACGCTGAGGCTTCATAGACGTCGCGCGCTTGTGGAATGACGTTGTAGTCGCCGGCGAGAACCGTCGGCTCTTCAAGGCGCAGCAGCGCCTCAGCATGATGCGTCAGCGTCTCCATGAAGGCGAGCTTGTAAGAATACTTCTGCGTATCCGGCGGATTGCCGTTCGGCGCATAGATCGAGGCGATGCGCATGACGCCGCGGTCGCCGTCGGAGACGACCGCTTCGATGTAGCGCGATTGCGCCTCGCCGTCGAAGCCGGGCAGACCGAGGGTCACATCCTGAAGCGGCGATTTCGAAAGGAGCGCGACGCCGTTGAAGCCCTTCTGTCCGTGGACGGCGACGTTATATCCAGCGTCTTCGATTTCGAGCCGCGGGAAAGCGTGATCCTCGCACTTCGTCTCCTGCAGGCAAACAACGTCCGGCGCGGCGTCGCGCAGAAAGGCGAGAAGCGGCGCGAGACGCTGTCTGACCGAATTGACGTTCCAAGTCGCGATGCGCACAGTCGGCTCCTAGATCACGCTGGATTTGGGCGAATTCGCCCAAATCCAGATGACGTGATCGTTCACATAGATTTGGAGCGCGCTTTGCGCGAAAAACCGGCGGCCAATTTTTCGCGAGCGCGCTCTAGCGCCGCACGCGCGCTAGTCGAGACGGTAGGCGGCGTGACAGGCGTTGCAGGCTTGCACGACTTGCGACAATTCGGCAAGCGCCGGACGCATGTCGCCCCCAGGTCCGATCTTGCCGGCCTCCTGCGCGAATTTGCTCGCCTGCTCATGCATCGTCAGACCAAGCGCGCGCATCTCGTCAGGCATGTGTCGCGCCATCATCGCCGGCATTTCGCCGAGTTCGCCGCTCTTGGCGTTCGGCTTGCAGGCGGCCGCCCCAGGAGACGCCAGGCTGAGATGCGCATCGGCGATTTTTGCCGCCGCGGCGCCGTCCCCCTTGGAAAGCGCTGCGAGGATGTCCGCGATCGCCTCAGCATGGCCGCGCATATGGGAGAGCATTTGCGTGCGCATCGGCGACGGAACATCGACCTCCTGGCGTGCGTCGCCCATCTTTGGCGACATTTTCATATGGTCCATGTTCATAGGCGTCTGCTGGCGCGTCATGTGCTCGCCTGCGTCGTCGTCATCCTCCTCGGCGATGGCGGCGGCGGCGAACAACGATAATCCGCACGCGGCGGCGAACAGGAATTTTCTGATCATGGCCTCCCCCTTTCTATTCGAACGCTCGAACGTAGCGCGCAATGTGGCGCCGCGCGCGAGACGAATCGTCACGGCTGCGCGGCGCGCGGCAAAACGATGACTTGCCCCTGGCGCAATTTCTTGGGAGTCAGCGCAGGGTTGACGTCGGCGATGTCGCGCCAGCGCTTTTCGTCGCCATAGAGTCGCTTTGCAATCGAACGCAACGTGTCGCCACGGCGCACCGTATAGCTCTGCGGGGCGGCAGGCGTTGACGTGTTTTGCGCCTCGTGGGGCTCGTCCTGCGCAACCGAGGCGACAGGCGCCGATTGCTGAGACGCCGTGACCGGCAGCGCGTCAACGACGACGAACTCGCCGCGCAACATGCCCATCCAGCAGCTCCAGGGAATGACGCCGATCCGCTCCGGCGTAAATTCAATCGTCTGCAGTCCCGGCTTGACGTCGAATTCGAGATTCAAGGATGGGACGACGATCCGGTGATTGCAGGTGGTCACCTCCGTTGCGTTGATTACCCATTTGACGGGAACGCCACGTAGAAGCGTGAAACGCGTGGGCGTGAAGCCGAGAGCATTGGCCTCCATCTCGATTGTCTGCGTCTTCGTCGAGACAGGCGACTCTTGAGATGGCGGGGCAAGTTCAACTGGCGCGGGCCGCCGCGATAACAGCGACGCGAGATCGGCGCCTGAACCCGTGAGGATCAATCCGCGATTGATCATCACCGCGCCGAGCGCGACGACGATCACGCCGGAAGCGATCAACAGACGATGAGTCACAGCGCCCGAAAGGACCGTCGTCAAAGCGCCGAAGGCGAGCATCACCGGCAAGGTCCCGAGCCCGAAAACGAAGAGCGTCTTCGCGCCTTCGACAGGGCTGCCCGTGCCCGCCGCCATGACATACATTGCTTGCAGCGGCCCGCAGGCGATCATCAGCCCGTTGAGAAGGCCGATGACGAAGGGCCGATGACGCCCGCCCGCTTCGCGATTCACCCAGTTCTGCAACGGCCGCGGCAGGCCAAGCCGGAAGCGGCGCAGCGGCGCGAACAGGCCCAGCATATTGAGCCCGAAGATGATGAGGAAAGCGCCCGCCGTGACGCCTGCAATCCCGCGCAACGTCGGCGTGAACGCGATGAAGGCGCCGAGCCAGCCGAAGGCGGCGCCGATCGTCGTATAGGACAGTGTTTTTCCCGCGCCATAGGCGAGATGCGAGACGAAGGACGAGCGTCCGGCGCTCGCGTCGGCGGTTACGTAACTGACGACGAAGCCGCCGCACATTCCCACGCAGTGAAAGCCGGTCAGCAGCCCCAGCAGAAAGAGCAAGCCAAGACTCATATGCTGGGCGATGTCGGGCGCGCCCTCGGCGCTGATCCAACGCGTGTCAAAGAGAATGAGCGCGGCGAGTCCGGCAAGCGCGGCGACGATGATCGCCAGTCTGACGAAAGGCGAGCGCCGGCGCCGCGCCTCTTCGGTCAGAACGACGCGATAGCCGTTTTGTTCGACTCTATCGCGGATCGCGGCGAAACTCGTGGCGCCGGCGTCATAGTCGACGACGACCGTTTCAGTCGGATAGTCCGCCGAGACGCTGCGCACGCCGGCGAGCTTTTTGATCGCCGCTTCGATGACATGCTCGCAACCGTGGCAATGCATGCCGCGGGCGTGAAAGGTGATCGCCGTCTGATTCATCCAGGGTCTAACGCACGCCGCCAGCGTCGAACCGCGGTCGGCCGCATTTGCAATCTTTCCAGCGCCGTGGCCGGCGCGCGAGCGGATAGCGTGGCGACCTATTTGCCGAGCGTATCCATGCCCAGAAGCTTATAGGCGGGGCAGAAGTTGATGAAGGCCGTCGCCAGCGGAATGAGCCCGACGAGACCCCACAGCGTTTGCGGACCGACGAAGACGAGACTGAGCAACAATAGGCCGGCGACGATACGGATGATCCGATCGGTTTTTCCGATATTGGCTTCCATGACTGTCTCCCTTCTTGACGCGGCCATGCAAACTATCGCTTTGCATGAACGCTCTCAGCGACTAAGTCGCTCACAACGCGGCCTGTCTATTTATTCATGTGGTCGTCGTCGTCGAGTTCGAGCCACATGGCGTTAAGAATGGCGAAGGCGCAGGCGAGCCCCAAGCCCAATATCCAGGAAAAGTACCACATCCGTCGCCGTCTCCCGCTCAATAGTAGTAATCGTCGCCGCGACGGATCGCCGCTTCGCTGATGGCGCCGCGCAGCACGTAATAGACCCAGCTCGTGTAGGCCAAGACGATCGGCAGAAAGACGATCGCCGCCGCCAGCATGAGAAAGAGCGTCCCCTTGCTCGACGAAGCGTCCCAAACCGTCAGGCTTTGGCTTGGGTGAGACGAAGACGGCAGCAGGAAGGGAAACATGCTGAAGCCGGCCATGGCGACGACGCCCGCAACCGAAAGACTGCTGGCGAGAAACGCGATCCTTCGCGCCGAGAAAGCAAAGGCCAGCGCCGCAACAAGCGCGCCAGCATAGGCGGCGGCGGGTGCGCCGATCATCCAGGGATAGGCTCGATAGTTGTCGAGCCAGGCGCCGCTTTCGCGCGTCACGGTCTTCACCAGCGGATTGGACGGGCCCGCGTGATCGATCGCGCCGGCGATCTGATAGCCTTCGACGCCGAGCATCAGCCATACTCCCGCCGCGGAGATCAGCAGCACGAGCAGGACCGCGGCGAGCGCGCCATATCGGCGGGCGCGGACGGCGACTTCGCCATCGCCCTTCACCCCGAGCCACGCCGCGCCTTGCATGGCGAGCATCACCACGCTGACGAGGCCGCACAGCAAAGCGAAAGGATTGAGCAAGCCGAGAAGGCCGCCTTCGTAGGTTACGCGAAGCGCCCGATCGAAATGAAAAGGGACGCCCTGAAAAAGATTGCCGAAGGCGACGCCGAAGATCAGCGCGGGCACAAGGCCTGAAACAAAGAACAGCCAGTCCCAAGTTTCACGCCACCGGGGTTCCTCCCTTTTGCCGCGAAAGACGATCGCCACCGGCCGCAGGATGAAGCCGATCAGGACGAGCAGCATCGCGAGATAAAAACCGGAGAAGGACACCGCATAGAGCGGCGGCCAAGCGGCAAATGCGGCGCCGCCGCCAAGGATGAACCAGACCTGATTGCCTTCCCAAACCGGGCCGATCGCATTCAGCGTCACGCGCCGCTGCGCGTCGCTGCGGGCGACGAAAGGATGCAGCATGGCGACGCCGATGTCGAAACCGTCAAGGACGGCGAAGCCCGCAAGCAGAACGCCAAGCAGCGCCCACCAGATCAGGCGAAGCGTCATATAGTCGAACATCGTCCGCCCTTTCTATTTCGTTTGCGCCGGCGCCGGCGCGGGAAGGACGGGCGCGCCGGAGGTCGGCGGCGCCGGCTCCGTCTGCGGGCCGATCCGGACATATTTGACGATGAGCGCGACGTCGATGATGGCGAGCGCGCTGTAAAACAGCACGAAGGCCGCGAGGCTCGCTGCGACATTCGATGCGGGGACATCGGAGGCGCCAAGGAAAGTCGGCATCGTCGCATCGATGATCCATGGCTGCCGGCCATATTCGGCGACGATCCAGCCGAGTTCCGCGGCGACCCAGGGCAGCGGCAGGCTATACATGGCCATGCGCAGAAACCAGGGTTTGCCGCAGCGTCGCCGGCTGGAGAGATAGAAAGCGACTGCGAACAGCGCGATGAAATAGAATCCCAGCGCCACCATGATCCGGAATGACCAGAACAGCACCGGCACGTCGGGAATCGTCGACAGCGCCGCTTCGTGAATCTGCGCGTCGGTCGCATTCTCGATATCCGGAAGAATGCGCTTGAGGAGCAGCGAATGGCCGACGTCGCGCATGGAGGCCTCGAGCTCCGGCGGCACGACGGCGTTGGGATGCCCGCCTTCCTTCGCAAGCCACTGATAGCCGGCCATGCCGTTGCGGATGCGCACTTCCGCCCGCTCGACTAACGCCTTCACGCCTTCGACGGGCTTATCGAGCGAACGCGTTGCGATCAGCCCCAGAATCCAGGGTATCCGGATCTCATAATTCGTTGTTTCGCTCTTAAGGTCGGGAATGCCGAAGAGGGTGAATGACGCCGGCGGCGGTTCGGTCTCCCACATCGCCTCGATCGCGGCGATTTTCATCTTCTGGTTCTCGCCGGCCGTATAGCCGCTCTCATCGCCAAGCACGACGACCGAGAGCGCTGAAGCGAGGCCGAAGCTCGCGGCGACAGTGAGCGAGCGGCGGGCGATGTCGACATGACGGCGGCGCAGGATGTAATAGGCGCCGATCGACAGGACGAACATCGCGCCGGTGACATAGCCGGCGCTGACCGTGTGCACGAATTTCGACTGTGCGACCGGGTTGAACAGCACCTCCATGAAGGAGGTCAGCTCCATGCGCATCGTCTGCGGATTGAAAGCGGCGCCCACCGGGTTCTGCATCCAGGCGTTGGCGACGAGGATCCATAGCGCCGAGAAATTGGCGCCGAGCGCGACAAGCCAGGTGACGACGAGATGCTGCACCTTGCTGAGGCGATTCCAGCCGAAGAAGAACAGCCCGACGAAGGTCGCCTCGAGGAAGAACGCCATCAAACCTTCGATGGCCAGCGGCGCGCCGAAAATGTCGCCGACATAGTGAGAATAATAGGCCCAGTTGGTTCCGAACTGGAATTCCATGGTGACGCCGGTGGCGACGCCCATCGCGAAGTTGATCCCAAACAGCGTGCCCCAGAACTGTGTCGCCTCTCGCCAGATTTTTCGCCCGGTCATCACATAGACGCTCTCCATGATGGCGAGCAGCAGGGCGAGACCCAGGGTCAAAGGCACGAACAGGAAGTGATACATCGCCGTCAGCGCGAATTGGAGGCGCGACAGCGTGACGACGTCGAGTTCGAACATTTGGAGCTCCGGATGTCAGCGCGGGACGGCGGCCGAAAGCGTCTCGACCATCTGGGCCGGCGTCACCTTAATGCGATGGGCAGGACCGAAAAAAGCGACATAGAGCGCAATGAGCGCCATTACCTTGAAGGCGAGCGCGATGGCGATCTCGCGTCCTAACGGCCGTGTCCGCATCGACTGTCCTCTATCGTTGCATGGCGGCGGCGCCCGGTTATGACAGCGCGCGACGCAATCGTTCGATGCCAAGCAGCTTCATGATGTAACGCTCATAAGCAGGCTCGCTCTGCCCCTTGCGCACCTTGCGAAGAAAATACTTTTCATAGGCGACTTTGGCGAGATGCACCCAGCGGCCCTCGCTCGACCAGTTGACGTTACGCGGCGGAATTTGCGGCTTTGCGACAAAGGCGACGCCCCTGTCGCCAAAATCCGCCAAGCAAACCGCATTCCACGTGCCTTCTTCCTTCGCCTCGCGACCGGCGATCAGCGCGACGATATTATGCGCCGTCGCCGTGACCATCGACTCGATCATATAGCCGGTCTTCGGCGTGCCGGTCGGCACCGGTGTCGTCTCGACCGGCGGAATGGCGACGCAGACGCCGACTCCAAAGACGTTCGGATACTTCGGATTGCGCTGATTTTTGTCGATGACGACGAAGCCGCGCGGATTGACCAGGCCCTCGATTCCCATGAGCGCGTCGACGCCTTTGAAGGCCGGCATCACCATGGCGAATTTGAACGGAACTTCATGCTCCTTCTTGACCTGCCCATGGTCGTCGACCTCGGCGCACTTAAGAAGTCCGGGTTCGATGGCGGTCGTTTTGGCGTTGACGATCCATTTGATGTCGCGATCGCGGAACGCCGACTCGAGCATGCCTTTGGTGTCGCCGACGCCGCCGAGCCCCAGATGGCCGATATAAGGCTCGGAGGTCACATAGGTCATCGGCACTTTGTGCCTTATGCCGCGCCGGCGCAGATCGGTCGACAGGATCATGGCGAATTCATACGCCGGACCGAAGCAGGAGACCCCGGGCGCCGCGCCGATGACGATCGGACCGGGATCCTTGCAGAAGTCCTCATAGGCCTTCGACGCGATCTCCGCATGCTGCAGCGTGCAGATCGAATGCGTGTGTCCGCCGCGCGGTCCGAGCCCCGGCAGTTCCTCGAAGGCGAGCTTCGGACCCGTCGCGATCACGAGATAGTCATAGGCGACGCTCTCGCCATTCTCCAGTTCGAGTCGGTTCTCGTCGGGCACAACGCGCTTGGCGCCGACGGGAATGAAGCCGATGTTCTTTCGCTTGAACACCGGCGCGAGCGGAACCTTGATCTCATCGGGCTTGCGCCATTGCACGGCAAGCCACGGGTTGGAGGGCGTGAACTGGAAATTCTCAAGGTCGGAGACGACGGTGACCTGATGCTGCTTTCCAAGACCCTCGCGAACTTCGATCGCGGCGGCGACGCCGCCGATCCCTGCGCCCATGATGACGATATGCGCCATTTACGTCCTCCCATGCGCTATGCGCGCAAAAATTTCCTCGTTGACGTTCGCTCTAGGACGAGGACATGCGCGATGACGCGGCGCGTGTCCGCGACTTAGTCACGCTGCGCGTCGCAAAGCGAACGCAGCGCCGCCAGATTGACGATCTCGGCGCCGCCACGCGACAATTTCACCCAGCCGGAGCGTTCGAAAGCCTTCAGCGTGCGGCCGACGACTTCGCGCGCCGTGCCGAGATCGGCGGCGAGCGCCTGCTGCGTGGCGGCGATCCTGTCGCCGGCGTCGCGAAGCGCGAGCAGACGCTCGGCGAGCCGCACGTTGATGCGCGTGCAGACGAGTTCCTCGATGCGCGACATCAGCGTCGCCAGACGCTTGCTGTAGCCGTCGAACACCAGCGCGCGAAAGCCCTGCGACGCGTTCATCAGCGCGTTGAACCGCTCGGCGGCGACGACATAGGCGACAATGTCGGTCTCGGCGACGCCTTCGGCGGAATAGGCGTCGTCCGATAGCAGCGAGGCCGTCGTCAGAATGCAGGTTTCATTCGCGCCGACCCGGTAGAGCACGATCTCGCGGCCCGATTCGGTGACCCTCTGGACGCGCACCGAGCCGGAGACGATCAGCGGAAAGTGCGCACAAGAATCGCCGGGCCGAAACAGCACGGCGCCGCGCGGGATCTGCTTGCGCACGGCGGCCTCGCGCAGAAGCGTCTTCGTTGCGGCGTCGAGGCTGCGCAGGGAAGGGGTTTCTTCGACCCAATCGGACGGCATCGTCTGCTCTTCGTCGCTAAAATCCAAAGGCATAGGCTAAGCGAGCGCGGCGCCCTTGGCGCGAACGCTGACGAATCCTAGAAGGCGGCGCCTGATTTGGCGCCGAACCGCTTCAGCGCCATCGCCAGCGGGCAGAGCCCTGTGAAGGCCGCCTGCAGCAGATTGACGCCAACGAAGGCGGTGAGCAAGAGCCACCATGGACTGAACAACTGCGCCAGGAGCAGGCTTAGGAGGACCACGGTCCCGGCGAACGCCATAACGATGCGATCAATGCTCATGACGCAAGTTCCTTCGATTTTGTGCGCCCGCGCGGTTTGGCCGTCTTGCCGCACTGCTCGGCGCAAAACATCTCGTACAGCAGACCGATGATCCGCGAGACGTTTTCGCCGGCCAGGGAATAGTAAATCGTCTGGGACTCGCGGCGGGTCTTGACAAGCTTGTCTTCGCGCAGCCGCGCGAGATGTTGGGACAACGACGACTGGCTGAGGCCGATCGCCTCCTGAAGCTTCGTGACCGACAGCTCGCCGCCGTGCAGCTGGCACAGCACCATCAACCGATGGCGGTTGGCAAGCGCCTTAAGAAAGCTCTCGGCCTCTGCAGCCTTCGGCGCGAGCTGAAGCAGATTTACATTCATGATCGCTAAATTAAGAATATTGAATATAATTGTCAAGCGAGGGCCGTTTTCGCTCCGCAAGAGCGATATGTCGCATTTCGGCAGCAGACCTCGGCTGGTACATTAGGTAAAGCTAATTTAAGAGCCGCCTCGAGAGAGCGGGCAATTTCATGGGAGGGGAAGATGGTTGATTTTCGCGTTCTCACGCGTCGATCTTTGATCTCGCTATTGGGAGCGGCGGTCACCGGCCTCGGCGCGACGAGCGCGGCGCAAGCGAAGTCGAGCAAGACGGCCGCAGCCTATCGTGGCGCGCCCAACGGCCGACAAAGCTGCGCCAATTGCTCTTATTTCAATCCGCCTTCGGGCTGTGGCGTGGTGAGTGGTCCTGTCAGCGCGCGCGGCTGGTGCAACCTTTGGGGTTGACCTAACCGCGAGGAAACCCGGGCGGCCGCGAGCCGCCTTCTCTCTCCCGACATTAAATTCGCTATTGCTAATTTATGTTTTCTGCATATAACTGACGGCATGAGAGCAACTGGACGCTTGCATATCGCGCCGACGGCGCTGGTCGCCGCATTCGCTTTGACTTTGCCGGCGAAAGCGGGAGAGGTCACGGTTCGCGTTGCGCCGGTCGAGGACCTCAAGGCGGTGGTCGCTTCGGTCGAGCCGGCGCATCAATTGACCGCGCGGGCGCGCATCGGCGGCACGGTAAGCGCGCTCAAGATCAAAGAGGGCGACGACGTCGCGGGCGGCGCCGAGATCGCCTCGGTCGTCGATCAGAAGCTCTTCCTGCAGATGCAGGCGCTCGATCAGCGCATCCAATCGCAGCAGGCGCAGCGCGACAAGGCGCAGGCCGACTTCGGCCGCGCGCAGGAATTGTTTCGGCGTGGCGTCTATACCAAGGCGCTTTTCGATCAGGCGAAGACCGCGCTCGACGTCGCCGAGCGCAATCTCTCGGCGCTGCGCTCCGACCGCGGGGTGATCGAACAGCAGGCGGCGGAAGGCTCGGTGCGTGCGCCGGGGCCGGGGCGCATCCTCACTATTCCAGCCTCCGTTGGCCGCGTGGTGATGCCCGGCGAAACCATCGCAACCATGGCCGAGGACAAATATATCCTGCGCCTGCAATTGCCTGAGCGTCACGCGCGATTTATGCGCGCCGGCGACAAGGTCGAGATCGGCGCGCGCGGGCTGCACGAAGGCGCGGGCGATCGCAAGCAGGGCCGCGTGCGCATCGTCTATCCCGAAATTCAGGGCGGCCGCGTCATTGCCGACGTCGACGTCGAAGGGCTCGGCGATTATTTCGTCGGCGAACGCGCGCGCGTTTACGTCACGACCGGCAAGCGCGACACGATCATCATCCCGCGCGCCGCGGTCTATCGCCGCGCCGGCGTGGACTTCGTCCGCCTCGCTTCCGGCGAGGAGATCGTCGTCCAGCTGGGCGAGCCGCGCGGCGACGGCGTCGAGATTCTTTCGGGCCTTCACGATCGTGACGTGGTCTCGACGCCATGAACGAAGAGTTTCGTCCCGGCATTTCGGGCACGCTGACGCGGGCCTTCATCAATTCGCCGCTGACGCCGCTCCTCCTGCTCGCCTCGATTCTCGTCGGGTTGATCGCTCTGCGTTCGCTGCCGCGCGAGGAGGAGCCGCAGATTTCCGTGCCGATGGTCGACATTATAGTGTCGGCCAATGGCTACAAGGCGGAAGACGCCATCGAACTCATCACGCGGCCGCTCGAGGACATCATCAAGGGCGTCAATGGCGTCGAGCACGTCTATTCGCAGACGCGTGATGACAATGTGGTCGTCACCGCGCGCTTTTACGTCGGCACATCGCAGGACAACGCCGTCCTGCGCATCCACGACAAGATACGCGCCAATATCGGCGATCTGCCGAAGGGAATTCCCGAGCCGCTGATCGTCGGCCGCGGCATCGACGACGTGGCGATCGTCGTGTTGACGCTATCGGCGAAGCCGGATCGAGCCGATCGCTGGACTGACAACGGCCTTTTTCAGGTCGCCGAGGAATTGCAGCACGACCTCACCAAGGTTGATGACGTCGGTCTGAGCTACATTGTCGGCGGCAGTCCCAATCAGATCCGCGTCGAACCCGATCCCGAACGCCTGTCGCAATATGGCGTGACGCTCAACCAGCTCATCGACAAGCTGACCAACGCCAATCGTTCTTTCCTCGTCGGCGCCTTCCGGGAGGATAATCGCGCCGTGCCCGTCGTCGCCGGCCAGACCCTTCAAGGCGTTCCCGATATCGGTCTACTGTTGCTTACGACCCGCGATGGGCGGCCGGTCTATGTGAAAGATGTCGCCGACGTGCGTGTCGGCGCCGCCGAGCCCGACCGGCGCAGCTGGATGATGACGCGTAACGCCGACGGCGGTCTCCCTAAGCGGCCCGCCGTCAGCATCGCCATCGCCAAGCGCAAGGGCGCCAACGCCGTGGTCGTCGCGGACGACATCATGCATCGTCTCGATGCGGTCAAGGGCCGCATCGTTCCCGACGACATCGAAATCGCGGTCACCAGAGACTATGGCGAGACGGCCACCGAAAAAGCCAACGAGCTGCTGTTTCATCTCGCGCTCGCGACAGTCTCGATCGTCGCGCTCATCGTCGTCATGGTCGGCTGGCGGGAAGGCGTCGTCGTCTTCGTCATTATCCCGACGACGATTCTGCTCACGCTCTTCGCCTCCTGGCTGATGGGTTACACGATCAACCGCGTCAGCCTGTTTGCGCTCATCTTCTCGATCGGCATTCTCGTCGACGACGCGATCGTCGTCGTCGAAAATATCGTGCGCCATTGGCATATGCGGGGCTCCCGCAGCCTGATCGACACGGCGGTCGAGGCCGTCGCGGAGGTCGGCAATCCGACGATTGTCGCGACGCTCACCATCATCGCCGCGCTGCTGCCGATGATGTTCGTCTCTGGTCTGATGGGCCCCTATATGAGCCCGATACCCGCGAACGCGTCGCTCGCGATGGTCTTTTCCTTCTTCGTCGCGATGACGATCACACCGTGGCTCCTGCTCAAGATCGCCGGCAGGCGATTCGAACAGGAGCGCGGCGACGGCGTCGATCATGCGCATGAGCGCGGAGCTATGGGCGATTTTTACGTGCGCGTCGCGACGCCCTTGCTACAGGGCCGAAAGCGCTCACAGCGGTTTCTGTTGGGCGTCGGCCTCGCGACGCTTCTCTCGATGGGGCTTTTCGTCACGAAGACCGTGCGGGTGAAGCTTCTGCCCTTCGACAATAAGTCGGAGATCGCCGTCGTCGTCGATCTGCCGCGCGGCGCTTCGCTCGAAGAAACCGATCGCGTGCTGACCGCGGCGGCCGAGCGCTTGAAGGACATTCCGGAACTGACCTCCATCCAGTCCTATGCGGGAACGGCTGCGCCCTTCAACTTCAATGGCCTCGTGCGGCATTACTACATGCGCGCGGCGCCGGAGATGGGCGACCTTGCGATCAATCTGCAGCCCAAGAGCGAGCGCAGCCGCGCAAGCCATGCGATTGCGCTCGATATTCGCAAGAAGCTCGAGGGCCTGCCCGCGCCGGAGCATACCGCGATCAAGGTCGTCGAAGTGCCGCCGGGTCCGCCCGTGCTGTCAACGCTGCTCGCCGAAGTCTATGGTCCGGACGCGCAGTCGCGGCGTGATCTCGCGGCGAAAGTGCGCAAGGCTTTCGACGCGGTCGATTTCGTCGTCGATACCGACGACAGCTACGGCCAGCGCGCCGAACGTCTGCGCTTCGAGATCGATCAGGAGGCGCTCGAATATCACGGCGTCGAGGAGCGCGCCGTCTATGACACGATCGCCGCTCTGGTCGGCGGCGTGAAGATCGGTTTCTCCCAAAAAGGCGGCGGGGCCAAGCCGGTCGACATTTCGGTGGCGCTGCCGCGCGCGGCGATGACGCCGAGCGAACGCATCCTGTCGACGCCGCTGCCCGCCGGCGGCACGGCGCGCCAAGGCGCCAATGTCGAACTCGGCGACGTCGTCAAGGCGACGCGCGAACTCGGCTCCTACCCGATCTTCCGTCACAACGGCCGCTTCGCCGAAATGGTCAGCGCCGAGGTCGCCGGACGTTTCGAAGCGCCGATCTACGGGATGCTCGCGGTCGAAAATGAAATCGACAAGATTGACTGGGGACCTTCGGGTCCGCCGACGATCAAATATCACGGCCAACCGCTCGACGATTCCAAGCCGACTCTGCTCTGGGACGGCGAATGGGAGGTGACCTATGTGACGTTCCGCGACATGGGCGCGGCCTTCATGGTGGCGCTGCTCGGCATATATCTCCTCGTCGTGGCGCAATTCGGCTCGTTCAAACTGCCGCTCGTGATCCTCGCCCCAGTGCCGCTGACGCTCGTCGGCATCGTCATCGGCCATCTCTTGTTCAACGCCGCCTTCACCGCCACCTCAATGATCGGCTTCATCGCGCTCGCCGGCATCGTCGTGCGCAATTCGATCCTGCTCGTCGACTTCATCCGGCATTTGCGCGCGCGAGGTATGAATTTGCGCGCGGCGTTGATCGAAGCGGGAGCGGTTCGCTTCAAGCCGATATTTCTCACCGCCGCCGCGGCGATCATCGGCGCCGCCTTCATCCTCACCGATCCGATCTTTCAGGGCCTCGCCATTTCGCTGGTCTTTGGCCTCGCCTCGTCGACGGCGCTGACCCTGCTCGTTATCCCTGCAATCTATGTCGTGTTGCGCGACGACGAAGTCCCAAGGAGGGCCTGATGATTGAAGATTGGGAGGCGCTCGCCAAGAAGCTTTCCGCCGACATCCGCGAGTTGCGCGTCGGCGCGCCGGAGACGATGAAGGCTTTTTCGGCGATGGCGATGTCGGCGGGCGCGCAAGGCGCGCTCGACGCCAAGACCAAGGAACTGATCGCGCTTGCGGTTAGCGTCGCGGTGCGCTGCGACGATTGCATCGCCTTCCACGCCAAGGCCGCATCACAGCGCGGCGCGACGCGCGAGGAAGTGATGGAGACGCTCGCCATGAGCATCTACATGGGCGCCGGACCGTCGGTGATGTATGCGAGCCACGCGCTCTCCGCCTTCGCCGAGTTCGCCGCCGAAAAGCAGGCCTGAGAAGAAAGGAACGAAAATGACCCTGGGCTCTCTCTTGTCGAAAATTGCCGGCGGCGGCGCGCCGACGATCGAACATGAAGATTTCTGCCGCGTCGTCGCGGATAAATCCTGCGCCATCGTTGATGTGCGCGAGCCGCATGAATATGGCGCGGGCCATGTGCCAGGCGCCAAGAACATGCCGCTTTCGAGTTTCGATCCCGCAAAGCTGCCGAAGGGCGACGTCGTTCTCATTTGCCAGGCGGGCGGGCGTTCGGCCAAGGCGCTGGCGCAGGCTCAAAGCGCGGGCCGAAAGGACGTCAGTCATTACTCGCCGGGCACTGGCGGCTGGCGCGCCCGCGGCGGCGCGGTGGAATAAAAGGTCTCGCAGGTCGATCTGCACGTGTCGATCTGCACGTTCTGGATCCCCGACGCGCAAAGCGCGATCGGGGATCCAGAACAAAACTAATTACAAAAGCCGCGATCGCCTCCCGAGCGAAGCATCGGGAAGGGCTCCGACGCGCGCTACGCCGCCTTGCCGAGCTTCGTCGCTGCCGCGACTTCGTTGATCTTTCCGGTCTTCACATCATAGATGTAGCCGTAAATAGGCACGTTCCTGGGCGTCAGCGGGTGCGATCGGATGCGCGCGACGTCTTGCGCGACGCTTTCCTCCTGATTCTTGATCGTATGCCATTTGATGAAATGGCCGGCTGCGCATCCGCCGCCATGCTGAGGATTCGACCAGTTCTTTCCGTCGAAACTCGCCGTCGCCAGACTGTCGTCCAGCAAGTCGCTCATGATCTCGTCGCAGAACAGCTCCATGCCGCAATTGGTGTGGTGAATGACAAACCACTCCTTGGTGCCGAGCAGCTTGTGCGAAATGACGAGCGATCGAATCGCGTCGTCGGATGCGCGCCCGCCGGCATTGCGGATCACATGCGCGTCGCCTTCCGAAAGGCCGGCGTATTTCGCTGGATCGAGACGCGCGTCCATGCAGGTCAGGATCGCGAAACCGCGCGCCGGCGGCAGCGCAAGTTCGCTCTTCTTTCCGAAATTGGCGGCGTATGCGTTGTTCGCTGCGACAACCTCGTTGACGATCTGGCTGGCCATGTCTCTCTCCCGTGTTGTGCATGTTGATTGAAAAATTTTCTTGACCTTCCTCAACATTGAAGCGCTTCAGCATGCTTTTCAAGCAAACAAGGCGCGCGATCTTGGTGACATAGTCGCTTGACGATCGGCGCTATATATTTTGAGGACGCCGCCGCTGATACTGTATAACGTTCGCGCAGGCGCGTTCACCGCAAAGGAGATGGTACGACCGAATGTCCAATCCCGTAGATTTCTTTCCCGGGTTCGCTTCGCATTGGATCGATGCGCCGGCTGGCAAAATTTTCGCCCGAGTTCATGGCGAAGGCCGGCCGCTCGTGCTGTTGCACGGGTTCGGCGAGACTCATGTCGCCTGGCGCAAGATAGCGCCTGCGCTCGCCAATCGCTTCACTGTCGTTGCGATGGATCTGCGTGGCTATGGCTGGTCGTCCGTCCCGACGAGCGAAAAGGGCGAGAATTATACGAAGCGGGAAATGGCTGCCGATGTCGTGGCGATCATGGAGTCGCTCGGCCATGTGCGCTTTGCCCTTGTCGGTCACGACAGAGGCGCGCGAGTCGGCCAGCGCTTAGCGCTCGATCAGCCTGGCCGGCTGGACAAAATAGCGCTCATAAATAATGCGCCGATCGACGATGATTTTGGCGATGGCGATTTGCAGCGGGTCGGACGAGCGCGCTTCCTCGCCGCCGAGGCGCCGCGGCCGGAAGAGTTGATCGGGCTGGATCCAACTGGTTTTCTGGACGATGCGCTCAAGAGTTCAACGAAAGCGAAGTCATTGGACGCCTTTGGCGCGGACGGGCTCGCCGCCTATCGCCAGGCCTTCAATGACCCGGCGCGGATTCACGCTTTCTGCGAAGATTTTCGCGCGGGAGCGAGTATCGATCGCCAGCATCTCGACGCCGATCGGGCGGAGGGCAAGACCCTCGCCATGCCCACGCTCATCGTCGCAGGCGAAGCGAGCTTCCCGAGCACAGGCCCATCGCTCATCGCCGCGTGGCGCGAATGGCGCCATGACGTGAGCGAGGCGCGCGTCGACTCTGGGCTTTTCCCGATGGAGGAAGCGCCGACGGACACGCTCGCCGCCTTGGAGGCATTCTTGTGAGTCTCTACCGCGGCAAAACCGTCGCGCTTGCGCTCGGCGGCGGCGGCGCACGCGGACTTGCGCATATTTGCGTGCTCGAGGCGCTTGACGATTTGGGTGTGCGTCCTGTCGCCATCGCCGGCGCCTCGATCGGCGCGATCATCGGCGCCGCCTATGCGGCGGGCTTTTCAGGCGCGGAACTGCGAGTCCATGCCCAGGCCATTCTCAAGAACCGCATTGGACTTGCCCGCCGGCTGCTTCATGCGCGGGCGCGCGGACGGAAGCGGCTGCTATCCAGGGTCGCGCATCCGTTGCTGTTCGACGGCGAGCGCTTTCTCCAGGCGTTTTGGCCTCACGGCATGCCGGAGCGCTTCGAAGATTTGGGCATTCCGCTGCAAGTCGTCGCGACCGACTTTCGCCGCAGAGTCGAGGCGGTTTTTGCAACGGGTCCGTTGCGTCCAGCCGTGGCGGGGTCCATGGCGATACCGGGCGTCGTGCGCGCCGCCGCAAGCGATCACGGCTATTTTGTCGATGGCGGACTGGTCAATCCGCTGCCCTATGATCATCTCTGGGGCCTTGCCGACATCATCATCGCCGTCGATGTGTCCGGCAATTTCGGCGTCGAGACCGGCAGGGGAGCGCCCTCGGCCTTCGAGACGATGATCGTCGCCAGCCAGATCATGATGAACGCGATCAGTTCGCGCATGATCGCCGAAAGGCCGCCTGACGTGTTGATCCGGCCCGAGGTGCATCAATATCTCGCGCTGGACCTTTTCAAGGCGTCGCGCATTTTTGCCGCCGGCGACGCCTGCCGCGACACGCTGCGTCACGGATTGGCGCAAGCGGCGCTGCGGCTCGAGGCTCGGAGCAGGATCGTTTGAAGCGGATCGCAGATGCGATCCGCCGCAAACGTGAATCCTGCTCCATCCCTTAAATAAGAGCGCGCTTTACGCGAAAAACCGGATTCCACATTTTCGCAGCGCGCTCTAGCGCCGGGCCTGAAAAAAGTCGCGCAGGAGCTGCGCCGCGTCGCTTTCGCGAATGCCGCCATAGACCTCGGGCCGATGATGGCAGGTCGGTTGCGAGAAGAACCGCGGTCCGTGCTCGACTGCGCCGCCCTTGGGATCGCTCGCCGCATAATAGAGCCGCCTGACGCGCGCGAAGCTGATCGCCGCCGCGCACATGGCGCAGGGTTCGAGCGTCACGTAGAGATCGCAGTCGACGAGGCGCTCGGAGCCGATCGCGGCGCAGGCTTGGCGAATGACCAGCATTTCGGCATGGGCCGTCGGATCGCGATCGCGCAGCGTGCGGTTGCCTGCGGCGGCGACGACCGCGCCATTGCGCGCCAGCGCCGCGCCGACCGGCACTTCGCCCGCGGCGGCCGCGGCGCGCGCCGCATCAAAGGCGGCAGCGAAGGGATCGTCGACGTTCATCTTAGGCCTTTCTGCAATCGCGCTTCAAAGCGCGCTTGCCGCCTGCTATCAGAACCCATGACCGAAAAGAACCGAAATACCCGCGCCGGCTTCGCCAGCGGCGATCGACCCTTGCGCCGCCGCGCCAAGGACACGCCCGCGCCGCTCGCCGCCGCGAGCAAAGACGCAAGGCTAACAAAGCCGCGTTCCGACAGACCACGCTTCGACAAGCCGCGCTTCGACAAACCCGCCTCGCCCCGCGTTGATCGTGAGCGCGGCAAGCCCGCCGTCAGCAAGCGCGCCGCCACGCCTGAACCTGCGCCGCCTCGGGAAAAAACTTTCGAGGGCGAGCGGATCGCCAAGGTCATGGCGCGTGCAGGCGTGTGTTCGCGCCGCGACGCCGAGCGTTGGATCGCTGAAGGCCGCGTCGCCGTCAACGGGCGCGCCTTGACCAGTCCCGCCTTCAATGTGCAGGACAGCGACGCTATCACGATCGACGGCGCGCCAATGCAGGCGCGCGAGCGCACGCGGCTCTTCCTCTTTCACAAGCCGGCCGGCTACGTCACCACCGCGCGCGACGAGGAAGGCCGCGCCACGGTATTCTCCTATCTTGAGGAGCGCCATCCCGATCTGCCGCGTCTCGTCAGCGTCGGCCGGCTCGACATCAATACCGAAGGGCTGCTGCTGCTCACCAATGACGGCGGCCTGGCGCGCACGCTCGAACTGCCGGCGACAGGATGGACCAGGCGCTACCGCGTGCGGGCGCATGGCGCGATCGATCAGGCGCGGCTCGATACGCTGCGCGACGGCGTGACGATCGACGGCGTCGCCTATGCGCCGATCGAGGCGCGGCTCGAGCGCGAGCAGGGAGCCAACGCCTGGATCGCGATGAGCCTCACCGAAGGCAAGAATCGCGAGATCAAGCGCGTCATGGCGCATCTGGGGCTGGACGTGACGCGATTGATTCGCGTGTCCTATGGGCCGTTTCAACTCGGCGATCTTGCTGAAGGCGCAGTCGAGGAAGTACGGTTGAAAACGCTGCGCGAGCAATTGGGCAAATCGCTTGCCGACCTCGCCGGCGTCGACTTCGCCGCGCCGCTTCGCGAGAAGACGCCCGAAGAGCAGCAGGAGATTCGCGAGCGCGCCGCCAAGCGTTCGCGCAAACATGTCTCCACTTTGCGCAAGGAGCGCGACGAGCGGCGCGACGCTGGACCGCGCGCGCGCGTGACGCGTGGCGCCGTCGCTGATCGCAAGGGCCGCGCCGTCGCCGTGGAGCGGGTGACGCCGGTTCGGCGCAAGGCGCAAGAGGAAGCTCCGTCGCGCAATGCGCGGCGCTTTGAATCGATGCGCGGCGAACGGCGCGCGCGTGATGAATGTTTCGCGCGCGATCCTGCCGATCGTAGCGAGGCGCAACCAAGACAGGCGCGTCGCTCGCCCCCGCGTTCGGCGGAACAGCGCGAGGACCGACCGCCGCGGCGAAGCCGGAGCGCGCCGCGCGACGAATTTTCGCGTTACCCGCAAAGAGCCGAACGCGGGCGAGACGGCGATGGACATCGCGATCATTACTCTGGGCGCGAAGACGTGCGCTTCGAGAAAACGACGCCACGTCGCGAGGGGCAGGCCGCGATAGGGCCTCGCCACGGTGGCGCTGAACGTCAGGAACGGCCGCGCGCCGGTCGCGAAGACGCACGCTTTGAGAAAGCGTCGAAACGTCGCGAGGGGCAGGCCGGGAGAGCGCCTCGCCACGGCGACGCCGAACGTCAGGAGCGACCGAGCACATTCAAAAAGCCGCGCGGCGAACGCAAATTTTCCGCGCACGACGCATCGAGCGCGCCGGGGCACTCTCGAGGGAAAGACGCAACGCGACCGCCGCACAAGGGCGGAGCCTCGAGGGGCGCGCAACGAACGTCGCGCAACGGTCCAACGAAAGGCGGCGGCGGGCGAAAGGCGCCGCACAAAGGACCGCGCAAGCCGCGCGGCGCATAGGCGATGCGCATCGTCGGCGGCGCACTGCGCGGTCGCGCGCTTTCCGGACCGCGGTCGCAGGCGATACGGCCGACCTCCGAGCGTCTGCGCGAATCCGTCTTTGACATACTCGCGCACCGCTTCGGCGATCCGGTTGCGAACGCCAATGTCGTCGATCTCTTCGCCGGCGGCGGCGCGCTCGGCCTTGAGGCTTTGTCGCGCGGCGCGGCGCGCGCGCTTTTCGTCGACGACGGCGCCGCGGCGCGCGCGCTGCTGCGCGCCAATATCGAGGCGCTGGGTCTTGGCGGCGTGACGCGCATCTTTCGTCGCGACGCGACCAAGCTCGGCGCAGCGCCGCCGGGCGAACAATTTTCGCTCGCCTTCCTCGATCCGCCGTACGGCAAGAATCTCGCGGCGCCGGCGCTCGCGGCGCTCGTCGACGGCGGCTGGCTGGCGCAGGGCGCCGTCGTCGTCATTGAGGAGAGCGCCGAGGCGCATATCGATTTGCCGCCTGCCTTGCTGCGCGAAGACGAGCGTCGCTACGGCGACACGCAATTCGTCTTCGCGCGTTATATTGGTTAGCGCTCAAAGAAGGCGTTGCACTCTCACTCGAAGGCGACCTGGACTCTCGTCACGGCGCGATCGAAGAGGCTTGTCGGCAGATAGCAAAGCGGATTCGTCGCGAGCGGCGCCTCCTTGCAATGTTCGTGATCGGTCGTCCAGGCGTAGCCCGACCGCGCCATGCAGCCCAAAATATGTGTGCGAATGAGATGATGCGGATCCAGGCGACGATTTTCGGGATATGCCGACTCACCGTTCAATTCGCAAGCCGATGTCTGGATTTGTTGGGCCTTGTAAAAGGACGAACTGGAGCCGATCAATCCGGCCTCAGCGCCGACGACCATCGCCATCCCTCCGAGAAAGGCGCCAGTCGCCGTTACTTTGCTCGTCCTAAACTGCGCGTCGTGCAACGAGAGCACGCCGTAAGCCGCCAAAGCGACGCCGACGAAAATCAACACGAGAATCATGAGTCGTTCTCCGTTGTCAGAGGAGCTTGATGCGCCGTCTGGTGAGCGACGGCCATGTTTAGCGCGGGCCGCAAGCGGCGTCCGCGCATAGAAATTCCTTGCGCCTTCATCCGTCATTCGCTGACGGGAGGGCGCAACGAGTCTCGATTGGCGGATTGTGCGTTTAGAAGACGCCAGGGTCTGCGACTTAGTCACCAGCGTTAAGCTCGGCTTCAGAACGGGCGAACGCCTTAAATTTTCTTCTTCAACTCATAAAGCGCCGCGAGCGCTTCGCGCGGCGTCAACTGATCCGGATCTATCTCTTGGAGCGCGTCGCGCAGCGCGTCCCTTGGCGCCGGCGCGTCGGCGACGCGCGCAAAAAGCGGCAGATCGTCGATCAAGGTCTCGACGGGAGCGCGGCGGTCCGAAGCCTCCAATTCCGCAAGAATGGCATGCGCGCGGGCGATGACGCTCGCCGGCAAGCCGGCAAGCTGCGCGACATGCACGCCATAGGAACGATCTGCGGCGCCTTTGATCACCTCATGTAGAAACACGACATCGCCGGCGTGATCCGTCACCTTCATCGTCAGATTGACGAGGCGCGGCAGTCTTTTCGCAAGCTGCGTCAGCTCGTGAAAATGCGTCGCGAAAATCGCCCGCGAACAGTTGACCTCATGCAGATGTTCGATCGTCGCCCAGGCGATCGACAACCCGTCGAATGTCGCCGTGCCGCGGCCGATTTCATCGAGAATGACCAGCGAGCGCGGCGTCGCGAAGTTCAGAATCGCTGCGGTTTCGACCATCTCGACCATGAAGGTTGAGCGTCCGCGCGCGAGATCATCCGATGCGCCGACGCGAGAGAACAGCCGATCGACGACGCCGATGTGGGCAGATTGCGCGGGAACGTAGGAGCCCGTCTGCGCCAGCAGCGCAATGAGCGCGTTCTGACGCAGATAGGTGGATTTGCCCGCCATGTTCGGCCCGGTGACGACGGCGATTCGGCCGGCGTCGGCGCCGCCGAGAGCGCAGTCGTTGGCGGCAAACGCCTTGCCCTGCGTCTGAAGCGAAGCCTCGACGACCGGATGGCGCCCGCCGATGATGTCGAAATCGAGCGAAGCGTCGATCATTGGGCGCGTCCAGCCGCGCTTGTCGGCGACTTCCGCGAGCGCGCCGTACAGATCGAGCCGCGCGAAAGCCTCGGCGAGTCGCTGAAGATCTTCGGCCTTGGCGCAAACCTCGGCGACCAGCGCCTCGAAGATCGCCAATTCGCGCGCCAGGGCGCGATCGGCCGCCGACGCGATTTTGGCTTCGAGCTCGACGAGCTCTCGCGTCGAGAAACGCATGGCGTCGGCCATGGTCTGGCGATGCGTGAAGGTCGCGTCGAACGGCGGCCGCAGCAGCTTTTCGCCATACGCCGGCGAAACTTCAAGAAAGAAGCCGAGAAAATTATTGTGCTTGATCTTCAGCTTCGCTCCAGTGAGCTCGGCATATCGGCCCTGCAACTCTGCGATCACCTTGCGGCTCTCGTCGCGAAGCCGCCGCGCCTCATCGAGTTCGCCGTCGCGCCCCTCACGAATAAAATCGCCATTGCGCTTGTCGAGCGGCAGATGGTCCTTCAAAGCTGCGACGATGTTCGCGGCGAGCGCGATATCCGCTTGAGAAAGCGTTTGAGCTTCCGCCGCGATCTCCGACGGCGATTCAGGCCGCGCAAAGAGGCCGGCGATGTCCCGCGCCGCCTCAAGCGCGACGCCGACGCTGGCGAGATCGCGAGGTCCGCCACGCTGCAGCGACAGTCGCGACAGCGCGCGGGAAAGATCGGGGGCGCGCGCGAGCTTCGCGCGAAGCGCGCCGCGCAGGTCGTATTGTTCGAGAAAGAAAGCGACGGCGTCGAGTCGCGCGGCGATAAGCTGCGTCTCGGTCAAAGGCGCGGCGATGCGTTCGGCGAGAAGCCGCGCGCCGGCGGGCGTGACGGTGAGATCGACGACGGATAACAGTGAGCCTTCGCGCGCGCCGGAGAGCGTGCGCGTCAATTCCAGATTGGCGCGCGTCGCAGCGTCGATGTCGAGAGTCGTCAGTTCGCGCAGGCTCGTCGGGCGCGAAAGCGCCGGACGCGGCCCCTTCTGCGTGCGCTCGACATAGAGAACAGCCGTAGCGGCGGCGGCGATTTCGGCGTCGCTCAAGGCGCAAAAGCCGTCGAGCGTCGCGACGCCGTAAAACGCCATCAGGCGACGCGCCGCGTCGGCGCGATCACCGACATCGCGACCGATCGGCGCGACCGGGACGCCTGCCGTCTCAAGGAGCGCCGAAAGCGCTGGGTCCCTGTACAATGCGTCGGCGGCGACGATCTCACGCGGCTCCAGACGCGCGATCTCGGCTCCAATCGCGCTCTCTTGGCGCTCGCAGAGCGTGAAGGCGCCGGTCGAAATATCGACGCTCGCAATTCCGTAGCGCCAACGCCCGTCGTCGCCCCGCAAGCGCGCGATCGCCAGAAAGGCGTTGGGTCTCGCCGGATCGAGCAAAGCGTCTTCGGTGATCGTGCCGGGCGTGACCAGCCGCACGACATCGCGCCGCACGACCGATTTCGCGCCGCGCTTTCTTGCTTCGGCCGGGTCTTCGATCTGCTCGCAGACGGCCACTCTGTGTCCGAGCGCAATGAGCTTTTGCAGATAATCATTGGCGCGCTCCACCGGCACGCCGCACATCGGAATATCTTCGCCAAGATGCTTGCCGCGCTTCGTCAGCATGATTCCGAGCGCGCGCGAGGCGGTCTGCGCGTCTTCGAAAAACAATTCGTAAAAATCGCCCATGCGATAGAACAGCAGGCAATCGGCGTTGGCCGCCTTGATCTCGATATATTGCGCAATCATCGGCGTCACGCGCGCCGACGATTTGTCGTCGGAATCTGGCGTGGGAGGGGGCGCGGCGTGTTTCATTGGCGCCAGTGTAGCGGCGTTACGGCTCAAGCGCCACGCAAGCGGCGCACTCACATGTGGACGAAACGTCAGCCTGCGCCTAGATTGCCTTCGCTATTTGCATATTTTATTGGAGACTTTGATGACTACCGCTGTCGGCCGATTTGTCGTAATTGCCGCAAGCATTGCTTGGCTTTGTTCGGTCGCTTTCGCCGCAGACCGCGTCGCGCCGGAATCGCAAACTCCGTGGGACGTCGAGAAACACCATTTTGACGCGAAGAGAGCGAATGAAGCCTTGAGCGGCTTTGCCTGCGCAAAGAACGGCATATGCGTGCTCGCCGTCGATGAAGGCCGCCAGGGAGCCTTCATGCGGATCAAAGGCGAGCGGCTTGTCTATATCCGCAAGCCGTTTGAATTGGACTGCGACGACAAGGAACTCGATGCGGAAGCCGCCGCCGTTGACGACTCATATTTTTACGTCACCGGATCTCATGGCGCCAAGCGTGAGACATGTTGCGACAATCCAAACAGTCGACGCGTGTATCGACTGACCGTCGATAAGAAAGGCCATGTCGGAGAAATTGCGCACAGCGAGCGCTTATGGGACGCGATGCGTAACCTTCCCGAACTTGCGTCCTATGTCGCTCCGGGCGACTGCCGCTGCGATTCAGCTCCGGGCCGCAAGCGCGTCGATATCGAGGGCATGGCTGTGGCGGACGGCCGACTGCTCTTCGCTTTGCGCGCGCCGAACTTGGAAGAAAACGCTTATATCGTCGGCGTCGACGCCAACGCGCTTTTCGAGGGCCGCGATCCGCGACCGTCTCTTACCAAGACTCATTTGGGCGTCAACAAGGGCTTTCGGGACCTCACGATTGCCGATGGCGAAGCGCTTGCTCTTGTTGGTCCGAGCGATGATGACCCTGCTGCGGACTATTCGATCGTCGAATTGCGAGGCCTGACGAAAGGCGCGTCCGTTCAGCCGAAGGAACTCGCGAGGCTCGATCTCAGCGCGGTCAAATTAAAGAAGGGTGGGCGGCTCAAACCGGAAGCCATCACGCTGCTCGATATGACTCCGGAGCGCTATCGCTTGCTCGTGCTCTCGGACGGAGGAGAGAACGGCGCGCCGCTGGTCTTCAACATTCCGCGCGCTCCCTAAAAGAAAAGCTCCGGAAGAGGCGTCTTCCAGGGCTTTGCTGGGCGCCGCCCGCTTTGAGGCGAAGGCGCTTGTGGACGCCGCCACGCTCCGGTTATGGTCGCCGCGCTGCATCAGCAAAGGGACGGATATGGCCGACGACATGGCGGAGACTCGGGCGGACGGGGAGCAGCGCGCAACGATTTCGGACAAGGAGGCGCTGCTCTTCCATTCGCGCGGCCGACCCGGGAAGCTCGCGGTCGTCGCCTCAAAGCCGATGGCGACTCAGCGCGACCTCTCGCTCGCCTATTCGCCGGGCGTGGCGGCGCCTGTGCTCGCCATCGCCAAGGATCCTTCCGCGGCCTTCGACTATACGACGCGCGGAAATATGGTCGCCGTGATCACCAACGGCACGGCGATCCTCGGGCTCGGCGATCTTGGCGCGCTCGCAGCGAAGCCGGTGATGGAAGGAAAGGCGGCGCTGTTCAAGCGGTTCGCCGACATTGATTCGATCGATCTCGAAATCGATGCAAAGGAGGTCGACGAATTCGTCAACGCCGTGCGCTATCTCGGCCCTTCATTCGGCGGAATCAATCTCGAAGACATCAAGGCCCCCGAATGTTTCGTCATCGAGGAGCGGCTGCGCGACCTCATGGACATTCCGGTGTTTCACGATGATCAGCATGGCGCCGCGATCATCTCGGCCGCTGGACTTATCAACGCGCTGCTGCTGACTGGACGCGACATTGGCGAGGCGAAGCTCGTCTGCAACGGCGCCGGCGCCGCCGGCATCGCCTGTCTCGATCTCGCCAAGGCGCTCGGGTTCGATCCACGCAACGTCATCCTGTGCGACACCAAGGGCGTCGTCTACCGCGGCCGCCAGGAAGGCATGAATCAGTGGAAGAGCGCGCATGCCGTCGACACCAAGGCGCGAACGCTGGCCGAGGCGCTCGAAGGAGCCGACATCTTCTACGGCCTCTCCGTCAAGGGCGCGCTGACGCCGAAAATGCTTCTCGGCATGGCCGACGATCCGATCGTCTTCGCCATGGCCAATCCCGATCCGGAGATCACGCCGGAAGAAGCGCGCGCCACGCGCGCCGACGTCATCATCGCCACCGGCCGTTCCGATTATCCCAATCAGGTCAACAATGTTCTCGGCTTTCCATACATTTTTCGCGGCGCGCTCGACGTTCGCGCGCGCACGATCAACATGGAGATGAAGATCGCGGCGACGCATGCGCTTGCAGAGCTTGCGCGCGAAGATGTGCCCGACGAAGTGGCGAACGCCTACCGCGGCGCAAGGCCGCGCTTCGGACGCGACTATCTCATCCCGGCGCCCTTCGATCCGCGCCTGATCTCGGTCATCCCGCCTGCGGTGGCGATTGCTGCGATGGACACCGGCGTCGCGCGGCGGCCGATCGTCGACATGAAAGCCTATCGCGCCGAGCTTTCGGCGCGCCGCGATCCGATCGCGGGGCTGATGCAGACCGTTCATGAGCGCGTACGCCGTGATCCAAAGCGCGTGGTCTTCGCCGAGGGCGAAGAAGAGCAGGTGATTCGCGCTGCGCTGGCGTTCGTTCATCAGGGCTTCGGGCGCGCCGTGCTTGTCGGTCGAGAGGATCGCGTCAAGGAGGCGGCGACGAACGCCGGCCTCGAACTGCCGCCCGAGATCGAAGTCCACAACGCGAAGCTCTCCCGTCGCAATGCGGTCTACGCGCAGTTCCTGTTCGAGCGCCTGCAGCGCAAGGGCTTTCTCATGCGCGACTGCCAGCGGTTGATCAATCAGGACCGCAATCATTTCGCTGCAGCGATGGTGGCGCAGGGCGACGCCGACGCCATGGTGACGGGCGTAACGCGCAATTTCTCCCACGCGCTCGAAGATGTGCGGCGCGTCGTCGACCATAAGCCCGGGCATCGCGTCATTGGCGCTTCGCTCATTCTTGCCAGCGGTCGCGTCGTCGTCGTCGCCGACACGGCGATCACCGAAATGCCCGACGCCGAGGAGCTGGCCGAGATCGCCATTGAGGCGGCGGGCGTGGCGCGCCGCATCGGCCTCGAGCCGCGCGTCGCCATGTTGGCTTTCTCGACATTCGGCTACCCGCCGGGCGAGCGCACGGCGCGGGTGCATCAGGCGGTCAATGTGCTGGACCGCCGGCGCGTCGATTTCCAATATGAGGGCGAGATGGGCGCGGACATCGCCCTCAATAAGGAATTGATGGGGGCCTATCCGTTTTCACGCCTCACCGACACCGCGAACGTCCTTGTCATGCCGGCGTTTCATTCGGCCGCTATCTCCACGAAAATGTTGCAGGAGCTGGGCGGCGCGACCGTGCTCGGGCCGCTTATCGTCGGACTCGACAAACCGATTCAAATCGTCCAACTCGGCGCGACGGACACCGAGATCGTCAATATGGCGGCGCTGGCCGCCTTTGGCGTCGGAGGATAATCGACCCTTCTTGATGGGGAGGTCGCGCCGACGGCGCGGGGTGGGATTCCCGCATCGCGCCCCCGCTCGCTTCCTCCCGCGCGGCTTCCTTCTCAACGAGGAAGTGAGCGCACATGAAATGAGAGACTGACGCTAATGAATATTGCGATGATTGGCTCGGGCTATGTGGGTCTGGTCTCGGGCGCTTGTTTCGCCGACTTCGGCCATAATGTCGTTTGCGTCGATGCGGACGCCGGCAAGATCGCGCGTCTCAAGGCCGGCGAAATTCCGATCTACGAGCCCGGCCTCGACGAACTCGTCGCCAACAACGTTGAACAGAAGCGACTCTCCTTCACCACCGAGCTTGAAGAGTCAGTCAGGAGCGCGGACGCCGTCTTCATCGCGGTCGGCACGCCGTCGCGCCGCGGCGACGGCCATGCCGATTTGTCCTTCGTCTACGCCGCCGCGCAGACCATCGCCGGCGCGCTCGAAGGATTCACGGTCGTCGTCA
>VGEB01000026.1 GCA_016869435.1 Alphaproteobacteria bacterium
TTAAGATTCGCCGATGCGACTGCGGAACCTCGTCGCGAAGATCGCGATTAAGGAAACGGGCGGCGGCGGCGGCGCCTTGTGCTGTTGTCGGCTTGGTCGACGCTAAACTTCCGATCAAATCCGTCAAACGCTTCAATTGATCGCTCGCCGAAAACCTCAATTCGGCAATTCCCGCCAGCTTGTCCCATTGCTGACCGGCGCGAATGGCGTCGCGCTCGCGGCGCTTCGCGTCGATATATTCCGCCTCGATTTTTTCAGGATCGTTTCCCTGCTCTAAAAGGAGGGCTTGTCGTCTTGTTTCAATCTCGCTGCCGCCGATAAAAAAATTGCGCCACGTGATTAATTCCAACGGGCGATCTTGGCCGAGCCTTTCAGCGGCTTCCGATTCCGCTTCTTCAAGTTTGGTGGCGGCTCGGTTGTAAGCGCGCTCCAACGATTCGAACTCTTTGAGAGTAGATAAGAATGGGTCTAAAACGTCTGCTGTAGTTGGCACGATTCCCGCCCCGCTATCGTTGGTCAAAACGGGCGAGTAAAGTAGTGTTTGAAGCGCCTTGCCGATGAAATCTTGCGTCCATTCATCATCGATGCAGTGGCGCAAATAAGCTCTCACGCCGGCGACTGTCGTCGGTGGCGTCGTGAGAAAGGCGTCGTGCGCGTCGTCGTGATCTTGCTCGGCGGCGTCGAACTCGGCGCGATCGAGGGGCGTGATGATTCTTCCTTCCTTTTGCGCGGCGACGGCGTCCGTCAGCGCGCAGGCGGCGGCGTGGCGGGCATCGGCGGCTTTGGCGCGCTCAATCACGGCGAAGATCGGATCGGCCTCCGCTGCAATGGCGGGAAGCCCGGCGACGGGCGCAGCGGCAATGCCGGCCATGACGGCGCGACGGGTTGTTTGATTGCTCATGGGATTGGCTCCAGATGCTTATAGGGCGCTTATATCCGCCCATTGGCTGCGATCAGGAAGCCGAGAAATATCGCGCAACTATCTGATTTCACTGGTGCCGGTTGCAGGATTCGAACCCGCGACCTACTGATTACAAATCAGTTGCTCTACCAGCTGAGCTAAACCGGCCCTAGCGTTGCTTTAAGGCGCGTCGCGCGACCTCTCTATGCGTCGAAGCCGGCGGCGAGGTCAATCCCGCGCCCGGCGCTCTTAACCAAGCCGCATCGTCGCGACGCTCAACGCGGCGGCGCAGGCGTTGGACACGTTGAGGCTTTTGATCGGCCCCGGAAGATCGAGCCGCGCGATGGCGTCGCAGCGCTCGCGGGTGAGACGGCGTAAGCCCTTCCCCTCGGCGCCGAGCGCCAGCACGAGCGGCTTCGACAATGCGACGGTCGCGAGCGATTCGGCGCCTTCCGAATCCAGACCGATGCGGGCGTAGCCGCGCTCGGCGAGTTCGTCGAGCGCGCGCGCGAGATTGACCACCGATACGATCGTCACGAATTCCAGCGCGCCCGACGCCGCCTTGGCGAGCGCGCCGGAAAATTCCGGACTGTGACGCTCGGTGACGATCACCGCGTCGACGTTATAGGCGCAGGCCGTGCGCAGAATGGCGCCGACATTGTGCGGATCGGTGATCTGATCGAGCGCCAGAACGATTCCGCTCACGTTGACGATGTCCGAAATATCCGCTTCCGGCAGGGGACGCGCCTCGAGCATCAGGCCCTGATGCACCGTCTCGGCGCCGAGGCGGCGCTCGAGATCGCGCGAATCGACGAGGCGCGGCTCGAGACCCGCCGCGCCGGCGAGATCCCGGATGCGGGGCAGCGCCGTCTCGGTCGCGTAAAGCGCCAGCAGCTTGCGCCGGCGCGCGGTCAGCGCGGCGCGCACCGGATGCGCGCCGTAAAGCGCGACGAGATCGGGCGAGGCGGGGCGGAACGGGCCGCGCGCCTCCGATGGCCTGACCGGCGCGCCGCCGCCTCTTCCATGCGCGCTGCGGTCTTTGGGCGGCTGCCGGCGGGTCATCTCAGCACCGCCGTCTTGACCCACCACGTGGGATGCTGAGCGCGAATGACGCGCGAGGCGCGCACGGCGTCGCGCCGAGTCGCAAACAGCGCAAAGCACGTCGCACCGGAGCCCGACATGCGCGCGAGTCTGCTGCCCCGCGCGGCGCGCAGAATCGCGAGCGCGTCGACGATCACAGGCGCCTGAAGACAGGCGGCGTCTTCAAGATCGTTGCGGCCGATTGCGAGGGCGGCGAAGAGTTCCTCGGCAGTTGGCCGCGCGCCGATCTCCAAACGCGGCGCGCCGCTGCGCGACGCTCCGGGCCGCAGTCCGAGCGCGGCGAAGACCGGGGCCGTCGCGACGGGAACGCCGGGATTGATCAGCACCGCCGGGAGCGGCGGAAGCCGTATCGGTTGGCCGAGACTTTCGCCAGCGCCGCGCATCATTCGCGCCCGCGGGTCGAGGCAAACCGGCACGTCCGAGCCGACGGCGCGCGCCACCTCGCAGATGCGGGGGTCGTCGAGCGCGAGAGCATTGGCCTTGGCCAACAGGCGCAACGCGGCGGCGGCGTCCGAAGACCCGCCGCCAATGCCGGCCGCCACAGGCAGCCTCTTCTCCAGTCGAAATCGGCCCAGACGCAGGCCTTTTACCTCTTCGGCGAGCCTTCGCGCGGCGCGCAGCACGAGATTGTCGTCGCCGACGCCCACGGCCGAGGAAGTCGGTCCCGAAATGTCGAGCGACAGCGCGCCACCCAGCGTGAGGGACAGCGTGTCTCCCGCGCCCGAAAAGGCGACCAGGCTTTCGAGTTCGTGATAGCCGTCTTGCCGTCGGCCGAGAATGTGCAGCGTCAGATTGATTTTCGCGGGGGCGCGCGTCGTCAGCATCGAACCCCGGCCTCCGCATGAGGGGAAATTGCGGAGCCTCTCGAATTGGAGCGGGCGAAGGGATTCGAACCCTCGACCCCAACCTTGGCAAGGTTGTGCTCTACCCCTGAGCTACACCCGCGTCCGTCGCGCCGGCACAGCGTGCCGCAGAACCGTCGCGGGCGTCGTTATGCCGGAAACAACTTTGCTTTGCAACTGGCGCAAATGGCGTGGCGCCGACGCTCCGGAAGGGACGGGCTCCAGGAGCGCCGCTGCGTCATTGGATCATCCGCGCCGTGCTGCCGGTTTCTCCGGTGATGTTTGCAGAGTCTGGTGAGATCCAGTGCGGCGCCCAGGTCAGGCCGACGATCACAAAAGCCGTGAAGCCGATCAGATACACAAGGATTTTGCCAACCTCGCCGTCGTGGACATTTACGGCCATTCGCCTCTCCTTTTTCTGTTGTCCGGCTTGCGCCGGAAGGACCGGGACGGCGGCGGGCGGTGCAGCGATAAATGCCGCCGCCGTCCACCAAGACAGCTACAGGGGCGCTGCCATGGCTAGCGCGTAGTTTGCGGAAGCTGGCTTGAAGAACAAGAACCACAGAGAGTATTTCATACGCTCCAATTCTTGGTATCATTAGATTTATACTTGCTGGCCCTAGGAGCCGCGCCAATGTCCGACGCTCTGAGCTATGAAGAGGTGATCGATCTGCTCGCACTCGAGCCCAACGCGACATGCGGCTTTGTCCGCGTCAGCAATACGAGCAAGACTTCCTTCGGCGCCGACGCGCTGCCCGCGCCCTTCGCGCGCAGCGGGCCAGTGGGTTCGGCGCTATATTTTCTGGTGACGCCGCATGCGCCGGTTCGGCTGCACCGGATTCGCAACGATCAGCTCTATCATTATTATCTTGGCGATCCGCTGGAGCTTTTTTTGCTCCATGGCGACGGCTCGACCGAGCGCGTGGTGGTCGGACCCGATCTGCGCGCGGGCCAGCGGGTTCAGCTGCTTATTCCCGGCGACGCCTTTCACACGGCGCGGCTGTTGGGGAGCGGGCGCTGGTTTCTCGGCGCGAGCACGGAATGGCCCGGCGTCACCCCGCAGGATGTGGAAATAGGCGACGTTGCGAAACTGGCGAAAAAATATCCTGACGTAGCGCCTGAGATACGCGCCATCGCGGCTTCGGTTAGAGATGTTCCGAACGCGCGCGGGCCGCGGTAGCTATTTGCATTCCTGCACGGCGCGCGCGAGCGCTTCGGACAATCCTTTGAGCGAATAGCTGTCAGTCGTGCTTGTGCCTTTTGACGAAGAGGCCTTTACGATCAGCCTCGAGCCGCCGCGCAGCGCGCCGACGAATTCCCGCTCGCGCGACTGATCCTTCACCCAGGCGTTCGTTCCCTTGGTGATCAGCTCGTAGCTGTCGCCGTCGATGTCGGCCACTGCGGCTGAGCCGTCCTTGGTCGGATAGCCCAGATTGATCGCGACCTCATTGTGAATGTTTTCGGCCGGGCGCGTGGAGATGAAGACATAGGCGGCGGACTCCTTGAGCTTCGTCTTCGGCGTCCGTTCCTTCGGCTGCCCCAGCGCGTAGCAGGTCCTGCTGCGTCCGTTTTGCGCCGCGTAGGCGCCCCATTCTCCGTAGCTGCCGAGCTGCTCGGGCTTCTCGGAGCCCTTTTCGGCCGTGGCCTTTTCGACTTTTTCGGGCTTTTCGACCTTTTCGTTCTTCGCCGGCTTGCGCTTGCCGGCGGATTTCGAGCCGGCGTCTTCAGCCGGAGCTTCTTCAGCGGGCTTGGGCTTTGCTTGCGCCGCATTGAAAGCGAAGGCGATGGCCAGTCCGGCGGCGAGAGCGGCGAAAATTCTGGAGCGCGTGCGAGATTTTCTGAGCATAGGCTGGGAGTCTACCGGCGGCGGCGGGCGCGAACAAGAGCTTCAGCGTCATTAGGGGGTCATAGGCGCGGCCGAACCTAGTCGTCTTTCCGCGCCGTCATCAAGTAATTAACGTCTGTCTCGTGGCTCCTGCGCCACCGTCCCGTCAGCGGCTGGTAGCTCATGCCGGCTCGGTCGATTTCCCGCATGCCGCCCTGGCGCAACCAAGACGAAAGCTCGTCCGGGCGGATGAATTTGTCATGGTTGTGGGTGCCTTTCGGCACCCAGCCAAGCACATATTCGGCGGCGACGATGGCCAGGAGATAGCTCTTCATCGTCCGGTCGATCGTCGCCAGGAACAGGAGTCCTCCTGGCTTCAGCAGGCGCCCGAGCATGGCGACGAACTCCCGCGGCCCTTCGACATGTTCGATGACTTCGAGCGCAGCCACTGCGTCGAACTGCTCGCCGGCGACGGTGAGGTCTTCGGCGGCGACATTGCGGTAATCGATGTCCAGTCCCGACTTTTCCGCATGCTTTTTCGCGATCGCGATGTTGTTGGGCGCCGGATCGACCCCTGTAACATGCGCGCCGAGCTGCGCCAGCGATTCGCTCAATATGCCGCCGCCGCAGCCGATGTCGGCGATGCGCACGCCTTCCAGAGGCCGGTCGCCCGGCGCATTCAGCGCGCCGGAATCATGCCGGACGAACCGGCGCACGTGATCGCGGATATAGGCGACTCGAATGGGGTTGATCTCGTGGAGAATCCCCATCTTGCCGTTCTTGTCCCACCACAATTCGGCCAAGCGGTTGAAACGCGCGACATCCTCGGGGTCGACGCTGGCGGAGTGGGGGGCGGATTGATGGGGCAAGCTGAGCCTCGCGAAAATGCGGAGAAGTTCGTGACTTACTGTCCTCGTCTTTCGAGCCGCCGGCTCGATCTCGGGCGGGCCCGAGATCGAGGCCCAATGCGCAAGTCGAAAATTGCGACGTGAAGGCAGCTCCTCGGGACGAGGTCAGTGAGTCATGCGCAAGCTCCTCATCCTGAGGCGCGCGCGAAGCGCGCGTCTCGGAGGACGAGCGGCTTGCGCATGATTCCCGGGCAGGACCGCCGTTGACAGGCCTGCCGGGGCGGACACATATAGCGCCGCTTCCTGCGGGACGCGAGCGTCTCGCCCAATTCCCGGTCTTCATGTCACGTCTGGTCATGAAATTCGGCGGCACGTCGGTCGCCACTGTCGAACGCATCCACAACGTCGCGCGCCACGTCAAACGCGAGGTCGACGCCGGGCGCGAAGTCGCGGTCGTCGTTTCGGCGATGGCCGGCAAAACCAATGAACTTGTCGCCTGGTGCAAAGAGGCCGCGCCGCTTTACGATCAGTGCGAATATGACGCCGTCGTCGCCTCGGGAGAACAAGTGACGGCGGGGCTTCTCGCCATGGCGCTGCAGAAGGCGGGCGTGCCCGCGCGCTCCTGGCTCGGCTGGCAGACGCCGATCTACACCAACGCCGCGCATGGCGCGGCCCGCATCGAGTCGATTGACGGCTTGGGCATCGTTGAGGGTTTCGCCCGTGGAGAAGTCGCCGTCGTCGCCGGCTTTCAAGGCGTGCACCGTGAAAGCGGACGGATCACGACGCTCGGCCGCGGCGGCTCGGATACGAGCGCCGTCGCCCTCGCCGCCGCGATCAAAGCGAATCGCTGCGACATCTATACGGACGTCGACGGCGTCTACACCACCGATCCCCGCGTCGTGCCGAAGGCGCGCCGTATGGATAAAGTCGCCTTTGAAGAGATGTTGGAGATGGCGTCGCTTGGCGCCAAAGTTCTGCAGGTTCGCTCGGTCGAAGTCGCCATGGTGCATGGCGTGCCGACCTATGTGCGCTCGTCATTCGACGATCCGGAGAATCCGGGCCAGGGCACGCTGATCTGCAACGAGGAGGACATCGTGGAAGCCCAGGTCGTCACAGGCATCGCCTTCTCGCGCGACGAAGCGCAGATTACGCTTCGCCGCGTCGCCGACAAGCCGGGCGTCGCGGCTGCGGTGTTCATGCCCCTGGCCGAGGCAGGGATCAACGTCGACATGATCGTGCAGGTCGTTTCCGAGGAGGGCATGACCGACATGACCTTCACGGTGGGAACGGCCGATTATGAGCGCGCCTTCAACATTATCGAAAAGGTCAAGGACGCAGTTGGTTTCGCGCATATCACCGGCGAGAAGGACGTCGCCAAGATTTCGGCGATCGGAATCGGCATGCGCAGCCACGCCGGCGTCGCAGCCCAGGCGTTCCGCGCCCTTTCGGAAAAGGGCGTCAACATCCGCGCCATCACTACATCGGAGATCAAATTTTCGGTCCTCATCGACGAGGCCTACACCGAGCTCGCCGTCCGCACGCTGCACTCGCTCTACGGCCTCGACGCCGCATAGAAGCGCAAATATGGCCACGCTTGAAGCCGAGCCGCGCCGCGACATTTCTCCCCGCAACGCAATGCTTGCGTGGAGGACGTCCAATGGAAGAACTCACCACAAACGTCATCGCCGAGACGAAGCTCGATCCGACGATCGCCAAGGCGGCGCTCGGATTAGTGCTCGGTTTCCTGCGGGATAAGGATACGACCGGCAATATGGAGATCATGATCGCCAAGATGCCGCGCGCCCAGGAGGTCATCGAGGCGTCGCAGCATGTCGGCGACGGCGGCGTCACTCAGGCGATTGAAGGCATGACGAGCTTTATCGGGCGTGGCCGCGCTGATCTGAACATTCTTGCCGGACAACTCGAAAAGCTCGGGATCAGCGAAGCTCAAACCGACGCTCTTGTACGCCAGGTTCTGAAACGCGCCGAGAATGTTATCGGCGTCGAGGGCGCCGAAAAGATCCGAAGCATTCTGCCGGCGCTGCGCGAGCGCACCGATTTGCCGACCGATCTGCGCCGATCGGCCTAAAGGTTCCAATCGCTTGATGAGGCTTGAGCGCGCCGCGCGCTCAAGCCGCTCCGGCTCATTGATGCGCCGGGGTCGGCGACTGCGCGAGACGGCTGTTGTCTCCAACTCGCCGAGGCGAAACGAGAGCTCGCTGGGCCGTTATTGCGCCGCCGCGCCTGCTTGCCTATCATCTCAACAGCTGAGGGCGTCCGGGTTGATCCCGCATGGCTCGCAGCCAGTATCGTTATGTAATTCAGAGACTTGTCGCTTTGACTGAGGAATATTTGGCATGGCGGAATGGACTCCGATTCGCCGATCCATAACTTTCATTATGGCCATCTGCCTGATCGCCTCCAGCCTTTCCGGATGCATAATTCCGGAAGCGGCGCCCTTGCTGGGACATGAAAGAAAGAAGCGCATTCTTTACGACGTGATCCGGGGCGTGCAATGCGAGATCAGCAAGGCGGTTGGCGAGCAGATCTATCTCGATCGGGCGCACCGGTGGGGCTCCCGCAAGCTCGAATGGCTTGAGACGTGGAACGCTCTGATCGACTTGAATGTCAAAATTGACGACTCGATTGCGTTCAGTCCGGGCGTTTCCTTTCTCACCCCTAATTTGCCCGATGCGGTTGTGTGGCTGGCGAACACCACGAAGCGCACCGTGCCGCAATCGTATAGGTTCAGCGTTGGGGGCAGCATTCAATACAGCCCCAGTCGAGAGGACATGGTACAGTTCGTCTACGTGTTCGAACAGTTCCTGAAGGAGAGAAAACAGCTTGTCGATCCTTCGGACAGCAGACCATGTTATTCGATCGCCGGCGTCACGATCGAAGGAGATCTTAAACTAAGTGATTGGCTCGATGATGTGTTGGAGCCGGTAAAGAAATGCGCTTTCTTGGGACTGCCGCTCGACTATGATCAAGCGGAAACGCTGACGCTGTTTGAGGGCGAAGCACAGCAGAGCACGGCGTGTTATCACGCAGACTTTAGAAAAATCCTTCTGGGAAATCCGATTTCGACCCTCACGCATCAAGTGCAGTTCGTTCTGAAATTCGACGTCAACGCCACGCCCTCATGGAGCCTTGTGCGCGTCTCCACCGCGAACGCACCACTGTTCGACGCCAACAGGAAGGATACAAGCACCCTGCTGATCACGATCGGCCCGTCGGCCAGCGGCAAAACGCAGCTGACGAAGCTTGTCTGGCCAAAAAACGCCAAGGCGGGCGTAGGTCCGCCGCCGATAACGTCATCCTTGTCGCTGCTGTCGCAGACAATGCTCTTCACCCACCAAGCGTACGAGATTAGAGCGTTTGGGCTGTTGCCTTAGGTTTGCGGCGCCGAGCAAAGTTACAGGTCAAAGGCGTCGATGGAGCCGGGAAAGACTAAGCTGACGGCGACAATCGATGCAGAATCTCCAGTCTTCCCTGCCCCGCGGAGATCCGTCCAGCTGATAAAGGCCAGCCTTCGGCAAGCTGCGCCTGCTCCTTGAGAAGATTTTGGACAAGACCCAGTTTGTCTTTCACGACCGGCGAGATGACGAAGGGATAGATATCCGGCTGACCCATCGATCGATTGATGTTGTTCAATGCAAATGCAATATCGAGCCAATTGTCGATCATCTCATTGATGTCGGGATAGCTATAGGGATCGAAATCGACGCGAGCCGGAGAGCCGTCGTTTCGTCGCACCACGAGCCCGGCGCCGCGGCCCGTTTCGAGCGTATCGACGATATGGAGATAGTGCGCAAAGGTTTCGGCGAAGTCCTCCCACGGATGGCTCGAAGCGTAGGCGCTGATGTGATTCTGCCGCCAGTCCGCCGGCGGCCCTTCGTCATAATGTTTCTGCAACGATGCGGCATAGTCTTCCCGCTCGTCTCCAAAGAGTTCGCGAAAAGGCCAGAGATATTTGGAGCGCGCCACCAAGCGATCCCAATAGTAGTGGCCGATTTCATGCCTGAAATGCCCGAGCAAGGTGCGGTAGGGCTCGCCCATCTCGTCGCGATGGTGATCAGGCCCGAGCTATGGCCGGTCAGAACGGGCTCTTGTAAAGGCGCTTCCGCAAGGAAATCGAAGATGAGCGGCCCGCCGTCGTTCTCGGAAGCGTTCGGCGCAGGAAGATTCAGCCTGATCAGACTGTAAAACAGCCGCCGTTTGGCGGTCTCGATTTTCTGCCACGCGGCGTGGCGCTTTTCGTCTGACAAATCAGGCACGGTTCGATTGTGCTGACAGGCGAGACAATACTCAGAAGGGCCTCCTTTCTCGACCATCCAGTTGCAGCCATGCAGTTCCCAATTCTTGCAGAAGCGGTATCGGCGAGAACGGTCGGCGTGCGCGATCCATCCGTCGCCGATCGGTTCGACGGCGGACATCGCCGCGAGCGCCGGCAGGTAACCGAGCATGTGCCCGCATGTTTCGCATTTGACGTTCTCGAAAAGGATGCTCTGGCGGCAAACTTGGCAGCGAAAGGCTTTCATCGACGATATTCCCAGACCGCGTTGCGGCCATAACTGTGCGGCGGACCGAATGTTCCGAGATCATCAAGCGCAATGATGGGTGGGACAGTTCGTCTCTGGGAATATCTGTCGCGGCGCCGGGGCTTTGCGCAGGACCTATCCAGCCGCTAGGCTCATTGCCGCAATTTCGGACAAAGCCGTCATTTTCGCGGCGCATCTGATTGACTCCTTGCGGTCAGTCCCAGCAAAACTGCGAGGCCGGAATTGCGCCGCTCCGCGCGCGAATGGCGCCGAAACGAGACGCAGATTAACGTGTCGATCCAGATCGCACTTCACCACGTCACCCACTATAAATATGACCGCCCGGTCGCGCTCGGCCCGCAGATCGTCCGGCTGCGCCCCGCCCCTCATTGTCGCACGAAAATCTCCAGCTACTCGCTCAAGATCGCGCCTTCGGGCCACTTCATCAACTGGCAGCAAGACCCGCACGGCAATTGGCTGGCGCGTCTCGTGTTCCCGGAGAGGGCGAACGAATTCAGGATTGAAGTCGACCTGCTGGCGGAGCTCGCCGTTTACAACCCCTTCGATTTTTTTATCGAGTCCTACGCTGAAGATTTTCCCTTCGCTTATCCGGAGGAACAGAAAATCGAGCTTGCCGCCTATCTCGAGCCTGAAGACGTCGGCCCACTGACGGAAAGCTTCCTCCAAAACCTGCCGCGAGAGAAGAGGCGCACCATCGATTTTCTCGTCGAGCTTAACGCGCGGCTGCACGACGTCATTCGCTATGTCATAAGGATGGAGCCTGGCGTGCAGGCGCCCGAAGAAACGCTGGCGCTGGGATCGGGCTCATGTCGAGATTCCGCGTGGCTTCTTGTGCAGATGCTGCGCAAGCTTGGTCTCGCGGCGCGTTTCGTCTCAGGCTATCTCATACAGCTCAAGGCCGACATCGATCCGATCGAAAGCCCGAAGGGAACCGATCACGACTTCACCGACCTGCACGCATGGGCGGAAGTTTTCCTGCCGGGCGCCGGTTGGATCGGTCTCGACGCGACTTCGGGACTCTTCTGCGGCGAAGGCCATTTGCCGCTGTGCGGCGCGCCGCATTATCGCTCGGCGGCGCCCCTGTCGGGCTTCGTCGAGCCTGCCCAGGTCGACTTCGGTTTCGAGATGCGGGTCGACCGCATCAATGAGGCGCCGCGCATCACTGCGCCCTTCTCCGACGACGCATGGCGCCGGCTTGACGGGCTGGGGGAAAAAGTCGACGCTGATCTTCATTCGCTGGACGTTCGCCTCACCATGGGCGGCGAACCGACATTCGTCTCGATCGATGATTTCGAATCTCCCGAATGGAATACGGCGGCGACCGGCCCCACCAAGCGCGAGCGCGCCGACGATCTTATTCGCCGGCTGCGCGGGCGCTTCGCCCCGGATGGCTTTCTGCATTACGGCCAGGGCAAATGGTACCCCGGCGAAAGCCTGCCCCGCTGGGCCTTTGGGCTTTACTGGCGACGCGACGGCAAGCCGATCTGGTCGCAGCCGCAGCTCATCGCCGATATTGCCGAGCCGAAGGGCGCGACTGCCGCAGACGCGGAAGTTTTCGTGCATGCGCTCGCAGAGCGACTGGGAGTCGGCGCCGAACACGCCGTGCCGGCCTACGAGGATCCCGCGCATTGGATGGTCAAGGAGAGCGCGCTTCCGATCAATGTCGATCCGTCCGATCCCAAAATCGACGATGCGGAAGAACGCTCGCGCATGATGCGGGTGTTCGAGCGCGGCCTGAGCAAGCCCACGGGCTTTGTCCTGCCGATCCAGCGCTGGAACGCGCGCGCCGAGTCTCAATCGCGGTGGACTTCAGAGAAATGGACACTGCGTCGCGGAAAACTGTTCCTGGCGCCCGGCGATTCGCCGATCGGGCTGCGGCTTCCCGTGGCGTCATTGCCCAAGCTCGCGGAAGAGGAATATCCCTATATTCATCCGCAGGATCCCTTCGCTCCGCGCGAACCGCTGCCGGAGCCCGGACATTTCTGGCGTATCCGGAGCAGCGGGCAGACGGCCGGAGGACAGGCGCGTCAGGACGTCCATGAACAGTCGATTGTCGAAGGCGCGGTGCGGACCGCCTTCACCATTGAGCCGCGCGACGGCCGTCTCTGCGTATTCATGCCGCCTGTCGCCACGCTGGAGGACTATCTGGAGCTGCTCGAGGCGGTTGAGGAAAGCGCCAAAGCCATCGGCTTGGCGCTTCATATCGAAGGCTATCCTCCGCCAAGCGATCCGCGCCTCGAATCAATCAAAGTGACGCCCGATCCGGGCGTCATCGAGGTCAATATCCATCCGGCCGCCACATGGCGGCAGGCCGTCGAGACGACGACCGCGCTATACGAGGAAGCCCGGCAGGCGCGATTGACCACGGCGAAATTCATGATCGACGGCCGGCAGATCGGTTCGGGCGGCGGCAATCATGTCGTGCTTGGCGGCGAAACGCCGGCCGACTCGCCTTTCCTGCGTCGCCCCGACCTTTTGAAGAGCCTAGTGCTCTATTGGCAGCGCCACCCTTCCCTGTCCTATCTGTTCTCCGGCTTGTTCATCGGACCGACGAGCCAGTCGCCGCGAGTCGACGAGGCGCGGCACGACTCGCTTTACGAACTGGAGATTGCGCTCGCTCAGGTTGCGTCGCCCGGCGACGCCTATGTGCCGCCATGGCTCGTCGACCGGCTGTTCCGTAACCTGCTGGTCGATGTCGCGGGCAACACCCATCGCGCCGAAATCTGCATCGACAAGCTCTATTCGCCGGACGGACCGACCGGGCGTCTCGGATTGGTCGAGTTCCGCGCCTTCGAAATGCCGCCCGACGCGCGCATGAGTCTGGCGCAGCAATTACTGCTTCGCGCGCTCGTCGCCTGGTTCTGGCGCGAGCCGCAGCATGGCGATCTGGTGCGCTGGGGAACGGCGCTGCACGACAAATTCATGCTGCCGCACTTCGTCTGGCAGGATTTTCTCGGCGTGCTCGACGATCTGCGCTGCGCCGGCTACGCCTTCGAGCCGGAATGGTTCGAAGCGCAGCGCGAGTTTCGCTTCCCGCTGGCGGGCGCCGTCGAGCATGGCGGCGTCCACCTCGAAATTCGCGGCGCGCTCGAACCTTGGCATGTTATGGGCGAGGAAGGCGGCAATGGCGGCACGGTGCGCTATGTCGACTCGTCGCTCGAACGCCTGCAGATCAAGGCGAAGGGTCTCGTTCCCGGCCGGCACGTCATCGCTTGCAACGGACGCCGCGTCCCGATGACGGGCATTGGCGTTCCTGGAGAGGCGGTCGCTGGCGTGCGCTTCAAAGCCTGGCAGCCGCCTTCCGGCCTGCATCCGACGCTGCCGGTCCATGCGCCTCTGACCTTCGACGTGATCGACTGTTGGAGCCGGCGTTCGCTGGGCGGCTGCGTCTATCATGCGACCCACCCTGGAGGCCGCAATTACGACGCCTTCCCAGTCAACAGTAACGAAGCTGAAGCGCGGCGACTGGCGCGATTTGAGGAGCATGGACATACGCCCGGTCCCGTCGATCCGCCGCGCGAGGAGCCTAGCATTGAGTTTCCGCTGACTCTCGACCTGCGGAGGAGCATTGTTCGCTGAGCGCGATATCCAAACGGACGACGCCTCCCAGCGCGCTGCGACCTGGATCGCCGACTATGCGCCGACGCGCGGCGCGCCTGACGAACTGTTTGATGGCGACGGCCGACCGCGCGCGCACTGGCGCCAATTTCTCGAATCGCTCGCCGCCTTCGGCGACGCCGGCCTGGAGCAACGCTTCGCCGCGGCCGGGCGCCGCATCGACGACATGGGGATTTCCTACCGGGTTCATGGAGAAGCCAAGGAGCGCAGCTGGCCGCTCGGACGTTTGCCTCTACTGATCCCTGAGTCCGAGTGGCGCGACGTGGCGGCGGGAGTCACGCAGCGCGCGGAGCTTCTCGATCAAGTCCTGCACGATATCTATGGCGATGCGCGGCTTGTCGCCGACGGCGTCCTTCCGGCCGCAGCCGTCGCTGGCGCGCCAAACTTCATCCGGCCAATGTGCGGAGTTGCGCCGCCGGGAGGCCGCTGGCTTCGCTTTTACGCCGCCGACCTCGGGCGAGGACCCGATGGAAGCTGGCGCGTGCTCGGCGATCGCGCTCAGGCGCCCTCCGGGGCGGGCTACGCCTTGGAAAATCGGCTCGTCCTGTCGCGCGCGCTGCCGAGTCTTTATCGGGACATGAACGTCGAGCGCCTGGCGCCGTTCTTCCAAGACTTTCGCGCGAGCATTTCCCGCATTGCGCAACGCGCCGATCCGCGCATCTGCCTGCTGACGCCCGGCCCGTGGAGCGAAACCTATTCCGAACAGGTGTATCTTGCCCGCTATCTCGGCTTTACGCTGGTTGAAGGCGAAGATCTGGTCGCGAGCGACGGCAAGCTGCACGTTCGCACCATCGCCGGCCTCAAGCGGGCCGATGTCATCTGGCGCCGCGTCGACGCCGACTGGTGTGATCCGCTGGAGCAAAACGCCGCGTCGCGGCTGGGCGTCGCCGGCATGTTCGACGCCATTCGCAGAGGCGCCGTCGTCGTCGCCAACATGCCCGGCGCAGGAGTAATCGAATCGCGCGCGCTGATGAGTTTTCTGCCGGACTTATCGAAGCGCGTGCTCGGTGAGAGCCTCAAGCTGCCGAATATCGAAACCTGGTGGTGTGGCCGGGAAAAGGACCGCAGACAGGTTATCGACGCGCTGAGCGACTTTGCGATCAGCGGCGCCTTCGCCGAGCGTCTACCGGGTTTCGGCGAGCGTCGCGAGGCGCTCGGCGCCGCGCTCAGCGGCAAGGAACGCGCGCGGCTGATCAACGCGATAGAGCAGCGCGGCGTCGACTATGTCGCTCAGGAGCCGATAAAGTTCTCAACGACTCCCGCCTGGATCGACGGCCGGCTGTCGCCGAGACCCTTCGTCTTGCGGGTTTTCGCCGCGGCGACGGCGGATGGATGGACCGTGATGCCCGGCGGCTTCTGCCGCATTTCCAACCGGCCGGATGTGCGCGCCGTCTCGATGGAGTCCGGCGCCCAATCCGGCGACGTCTGGGTGTTGACGAGCGGCCCGATCAAATGGTCGACGCTGCTGCCATCGGGCGAGGACCCGCCGATCGTGCGCGCGCTCGGCAATCTGCCGAGCCGAGCCGCGGACAATCTCTTCTGGATGGGCCGCTATCTCGAGCGCGCCGAAGCGACGTTGCGCGTCGTTCGAACGTTGGCCGCGCGACTCAGCCAGTTCCAGCACATCGACCTACAGGGTCGCCAGACGATCGAACGGCTCGCGCGATTGCTCGTCGCTTGGGGCGCCGCGCCGGAAGACGCGCCGGATCTGAATCCGATGCAGATCGCATTGGCGGCGGCCGCCGACGCCGACGCCTACGGTTCCGCGCTGTCGGTCGTGCGCAATGCGAAACGCACGGCCTCGATCGTGCGTGAACGCCTGTCCTACGATGTCTGGCAGCTTATCGGACGCATCGAAGCGCGCCTGACGCACGCCGGCGCGCGCGCCGTCACCGAGCCGGAAACTTTGGAGATCATAGAGCGTTCACTGCATACGCTGGCGGCGCTGTCTGGATTGATCGACGAAAATTTCAATCGAGTTGCGGGCTGGAGCTTTATCGATCTTGGCCGCAGAATCGAGCGCGCCATCGCCACCTGCCGTTTTGCGCGGCAGTTCACGGGCGACGAGGCGACAGTCGAGACGCTCGACGCGCTGCTCGATCTCCTCGATTCGCAGATCACCTATCGCTCACGCTACATCGCCGGCGCGGCGCTCGCGCCCGTTCTCGACATTGCGATGCTCGATCCGTTCAATCCGCGATCGGTCGCCTTCCAGGCGGCGCGCATCGACGAACATCTCGCCGCGCTGCCTTCTCTGCGCAATGACGGCGTGATGGAGACGCCCCGGCGGCTCTCGATCAAACTGCGCGCCGAACTCGAATCGGGGGATGCGCGGCGTTTGGATGCGTCGATCATTCTTGCGTGGGAGCAACGGTTGATGTCGCTCGCCGACGCAATCGCCGAGCGCTATTTCACGCATGGCGTCGATGGCGCAGTAAACTCTCAACCATCGCGGATCGCGTGATTTACGATATCGCCCACCGGACGATCTACAAATATGACGCGCCCGTCGCCTCGGCGCGCTGCGCCATGCGTCTGGCGCCGCGCAACGATCGCGGCCAGACCGTGCTCTCCAACTCGATCGAACTGTCGCCGTCGGCCGAATTCATCAGCGACAGAATCGACTTTTACGGAAATCGCGTGTGCGAGGCGCGCATCCTCAAGCCTCACACCAGACTGCGCGTCGCCCTTGCGGCGCGCGTCGCGGTGGAGCGCGCGCCGCCGCCTGCTCCGGCGCTGACGCCGGCATGGGAACTCGTGAGGACCGCCGCCCATGAAACCAACTCGCTCCGGGCCTGCTCACCCGCCCATTACATCTATGCAAGCCGCCATGCGCCACTGTTCGACGCGGCGACGGATTACGCGCGCGAAAGCTTTTCGCCCCATCGGCCCATCCTCGAAGGCGCCATTGAACTGACGGAGCGCATCCACGCCGATTTCGCCTATGATCCGGAGGCGACGCATATTGCGACACCGATCGCGCAGGCTTTCGAAAGCCGCCGTGGCGTCTGTCAGGATTTCGCCCATATCATGATCGCCGCTTTGCGCGGCCTGGGCTTGGCGGCGTCCTACGTGAGCGGCTACCTTCGAACCTATCCGGCTCCGGGCCAGGCGCGGTTGCAAGGGGCCGATTCGACCCATGCATGGGTTTCTGTCTGGTGCGGACCCGAGTTTGGATTCTTCGATCTTGATCCGACGAACGCCATGGCGGTCGGAAACGATCATATCGCGATCGCGATCGGACGCGACTATGCGGATGTCTCGCCGATCGACGGCGTGATTCTGGGGGCCGGGAATCAGGATTTGGACGTCAGCGTCGATGTAACGGAAGCCACGATCTAGGCCTCGCGCGATCGTGAATCCAGAGCAAGATCAATATCTTCTGATGGGCTCTGGATCCCCGGTCGGACCTTCGGTCCGCCGGGAATGATCCGACGAACGCCATGGCGGTCGGAAACGATCATATCGCGATCGCGATCGGACGCGACTATGCGGATGTCTCGCCGATCGACGGCGTGATTCTGGGGGCCGGGAATCAGGATTTGGACGTCAGCGTCGATGTAACGGAAGCCACGATCTAGGCCTCGCGCGATCGTGAATCCAGAGCAAGATCAATATCTTCTGATGGGCTCTGGATCCCCGGTCGGACCTTCGGTCCGCCGGGAATGACAAGGGCTGAGCGAACGGATCGGCCGTAGCCCGTATGACTCGGCACCGACACCCGAAATCGCCCGAAAATTTTTCATCCGTCTGCATCCGAACGCCGAACCGTTGCGTAACCCTAAGCGGACGAGACGCGTTGCGGCCGAGAACAGGAGCATAAGATGAGCAATTCCGATTTGATCCGATCCCTTTACGCGGCCTTCGGGCGCGGCGACGTCAAATCCATTCTGGACGCGCTCGATCCCACGATCGAGTGGCTGTCGAACGGCGACGCAAAGATCATTCCCTGGGCGGGCCGTCGTGACGGCGTCGCCGGGGCGGCGTCCTTCTTTCAAGCGCTTGCGGACAATCTCGATTTCGAAGCTTTCGAGCCGAAGGAATTTTTTGAGGCCGGCGAGACGGTCATCGTTCTCGGCCACACCAAGGCGCGCGTGAAGGAAGGCGGCGTCTTCGACAGCGACTGGGCGCATGTCTTCACGCTCAAGAACGGCAAGCTGCTGCGTTTTCGAGAGTTCTACGACACGAAGTCGATCGCCGACGCCGTCGCGGCGTGAGCGGCGCAAGCGCCGGGCGAACTCCGGCGCGTCCTTCCCTCAGGATCGGGGATAGGCCAATGGAGCCTGCTTGCACGCCGGACGTTCGCCCGGTAAGCGACGCGCCGTTCGTTCACGGACTGATCGCGCACGGACGGAGCTACACAAATTGGGGTGGACACCGCGCCACGACGCCCGCCGTTTACGTCGAGCCGGTCAGCTATGCGGATGTGCAGTCGGTCGCACGCGACTGCGGACGCTTTCCGACGCCGGTCAGTCCTGTCGGTTCGATGCTCTCCGTCACCGACACGATCGTGAACGACGGCGGGACGCTTATCTGTCTGCGCAAGCTCGACTCAATTCTTGGACTAGAGACCGATACGCTCGGGCGCAACGTCGTGCGCGTTCAGGCGGGCTGCCGCTTGAAGAAGCTGAACATGTGGCTGAAAGAACGCGGCCTTGAAATTCCCTTTCAGGCCGAGATCGGCGAAGCCACTGTGGGCTCTGTCGCGGTCGGCGATACGAAGGAATCCTCGCTCGACGCGCCGGGCTATTTCTCCGCCCATGTCGTTGAAGTGACCTATGTCGACGAGTTCGGCGAGGTGCGAACCACTTCCGACCACGCCGACGGCGCGTCGTTTTATGAGTTCAAATGCAGCTTCGGACTGATGGGAATTGTCGTCGAATGCTGCGTGGAAACGCGGCTGGCGCGGCTCTGCCGAAGCGATGTTTCATTCGAGGCATATGAGACGCCGCAGCAGCTTGGGCGCGGCCTCCTCGAAAAGCGGGGACAATGTGACGCCCTGCTCGCCATCGTCTTTCTCGACAAACTGGTCAGCGTTTACGACCAGCGCTACGCGGCTGGCCTCGGGAGCGTTGCGCCATTCGCCCAATCTGAATGCGAAGAATTCCGCATCGCGAAACGGCTGGCGATCCAGCGCGGGTTCGATGGCGTCGTGACGCCGCAGCCGAAAGGAATCCTTTATTCGCGCGCCGACTTCGTGAACGAATATTGGCGCCCTTGCAAGGACGAGAAACGGCTCGACTTTCAATATTACGAGCACGATCTTTCCAAGCTGCCTCAGGTCATCGCCGAGAGCTACCGTTTCACCAAGGCCTTTGAGGCCGAGACAGGCTTCGCGCCGGGCGGCTGGGCGACTTATTTCGTCAATCGTCCGCCGCGCGCGCAAAAGCCTTTCGGCCTCTATTCGGACGGGCCTGGCGTGTCCTTCTCGTTCGATCCTTTCTGCAGCGATCCCTGCTCGCCGAGATGGCAGGATTTCTCGCGGCGTTACAACAGGCTGGCGATCGATACGCTCGGCGCGCGCGTCTCGCCGATCCAGACACAGTGGCTCGGGAAAGGCGACCTTGTGATCCCCAAACGGCTGGCGAGATCGCGTTTCACCACGCGTTACTTCAGCGAGTTTCTTGAATGAGCATTGATTGCGATAGGCATGCGCTGCGTCTCGACGATCTAGCAGGCCTTGGCTATGCTGTTGACGAGACAAGACCGCCTCGCCAGGGAACGACTGTCGACGTGCACAACTCCTTTGAAGCGCTTCTGCAGCGGGTCGCAAAAAAAGACCGCGCAGCCTTTCGCGATCTTTATTCGGCAACTTCGTCGCGGCTTTTCGCCATATGTCTCGGCCTGCTGCGCGACCGCGCGCGCGCCGAGGAGGCCCTGCAGGAAGCCTTTGCGAGGATCTGGGAGCGCGCGGCGAGCTACGATGCGGAAAAAGGCGCCGCCCTTGCCTGGATGACCGTCGTGACCCGGCGCATCGCGCTCAACGAGTTGCGGCGACGCGACAGCGCACACGCCTCGCTTGAGGAGGAGGAAGCGCCGCAGATCGCAGCAGACCTTCCCGAGCACGATCCTTTGGCCAAGGGGCGTCTCATCAAATGTCTCGACAAACTCGGCGAGGAGCGTCGTCAATGGGTGCTGCTCGCCTACATCCATGGCTATTCTCATGAAGAGGGGGATGTCCCGATCATTGTTGAAAAAGGAGGAGCGGCGCTTTCAGCGTCCGCTGGGCACGATGAAATCCGCCTTGTTTCGTGGGCTGGCGGACCTAAGAAGGTGCATCTCATGACGAACCCCGACGAGATCGACGCCGCTCTGTTTGCGGCCGGGGCGTTGAGCCGGGAAGAGACGGAAATCGTGAAGGCGCGCCAGAAGCGCGATCCTATTCTCGCCGCGAGAGCGCGCGAATGGGAGGAAGCGCTGGCGCCGCTCGCCATATACGCAGGCGACGTCGCGCCGCCGCCGGATCTCTTCGAAAAGATCGACGCGCGCATCGACGCGCGCGAAAAGCTCGAAACCATGAGCCGGACGCTTCGCGCCAATGAAGGCGAGTGGATCGCTCTTGGCCCAGGCGTGCGCGTCAAGGAGCTGCATCGAAACGTCGTGCTGAACCGCTGGACGATACTCGTCGACGCCGAGCCTGGCGCCGTCTTTCCCGAGCATGAACATGCGCAGGACGAGGAAATCTTCATGATTTCGGGCGATCTCGCTTTCGGCGACGTGGAGCTCGGCCCAGGCGATTTTCATTTTTCGCCCAAGGGCAGCCTTCACGCCGCGCATCGCACCCGCGCCGGCTGCCGTTGCATTATCATTCAGGCGATGTGACCAGATCCGAAATGCAAAAAAGGACGGCCGCGAAGGGCTCGCGGCCGTCTTGAATGCGCCGGTCTCGTCACCGCGTGACGCGGATGACGCCGGTCATATTCGGATGCAGGCGGCAATAATAGGCAAAGTCGCCTGCTTTCTGCGCGCGCCAACGGGCGGGCTTCGCCTTCGGCGTCGCAACGTCGAAGGCGCCGTCGCTCGAAGTGGCGGTATGCTCGACAATATCCTTGTTGATCCAGGTTACGGTGTCGCCGATGCGAACGGTGATCACTGACGGCTTGAATTCGAGATCGGCGATCACGACGCTCGCAGGTTCGCCGGCGGACGCGAATCTCGCGCCCGCCAGAAGGAACAGCACCGAGAACACCGCATGCAGCGCGATGCTTCGCAAGGGCCTTACTCCATGCTCGCTGCGTGCTTGCGAGAGAGTCGTTCGACCATATGCTCCGCGTGTTGCTGATGGCCCTGGAAGATTTTCAGGCCGACCTTGAGCAGTTCCTTGAGTTCGCCATTGCTCGCGTAAGGAATGAGCTGCGTGTCGACCGCTGCATTCACCAGCGAATGATAGGCGACTTCATTCTCCGCATAGGCGCGGTCGAAAGCGGCGCCGGACAGGCGCTTGAGTTCGGCGCGCTTTGTCGCCGCCTGGCTTGCGATGGTCTGGCTCGTGGCATTGTCTTCCGGCGTCACGCCGAGCTTGTTGACCAGAGCCAGCGCCTTGTCGTTGACGGCCTTGTGATCCTTCACCATTTCCATGGCGAATTCGCGCACGGCCTTGTTCTTGGAGCGCTGAAGGGCGATTTCGGCGTAACCGATGTCGACCAGTCCGGCGGTATAGGCGATATGCGCGATCTGAGGATCGGTCGGCGTATCCGCCGCCCGCGCCGAAAGATTCGTCGCAAGAAAGAAGCCGGCGACGATCGGAGCAATGATTTTCATGATGTCCTCCATTGGATGCGGTCGTTGAACTGACCACAACCATTACCGAGGACCGTAGAATTTGGATGCGCGACTTTTCAAAAATGCCGCTGGACGCCGCGCGCTGCGGTTCGGGCTGTCATTCCCGGCGCGCGCAACGCGCGCGATGGGGAATCCAGAGTCACAACATGGGTCGTTGGATCAGCGCTGGATTCCCGGTCAGGCCTTCGGCCTGCCGGGAATGACAATGATCCAAGCGACTGTTCGGCCTCGGCGAATCTGTTCCTGCGCCGAGACCGCTCCTATCGCCTAAAGCCACGACACCTTTCCCGTGCCGATGTCATAGACGGCGCCGGCGAGTTTCACTTTTTGCGCGGCGACGGCCTCGGCGACGATCGGCTTCGCCGACCGCAAACGCGCGACATTGTAGCGGACGTTCTGGGCGATCGCCGCCGCGAGCGGATCAGCAGCCTTTTGCTTTTCGGCCAAATCGATCGAGGGCTTGATCGCATTAACGAGCTGCGGCAGATGGCCTGGGAGTTTCGTCTTTTCCTTTAAGACTTTGATCGTCGCGGCGACTGCGCCGCAATTGGAATGGCCGAGCACGACGATGAGCGGAATTCCAAGAATCTTCACGCCGTATTCCAGGCTCGCAAGTCCATCGGCATTGACGAAATTGCCGGCGAGGCGAACGACGAAGAGATCGCCCGGACCTTGATCGAACGCGAGCTCCGGCGCGACGCGCGAATCCGAACAGCTCACCAGAGCCGCGAAGGGATACTGAGCCTGCGCGCGTTCGGCCCTCCCGGCGGACATGTCGCGATTGATCGACGTATTGCCCACATATCGCGCGTTGCCGTCAGCCAATCGCTTGAGCGCCTCGTCCGGCGAAACTGCCGCCGAGGACGCTGCGCCGGGTGAGGATTGAGCATGCGCCTCAGCCAAAGCGCCCATCAAGACGGTCGTCGCGCCGGACGCGATCAATGATCGCCTTGAGAGATGGTGCGAATGATCGTTGCACATATTGCTTCTCCCCCGGGCGTTCGCGCCCGCTCAAGCAAGAATTGCCCGCTCGATCTGAGCGATCGAACTGACGCCGGTCAAGGTCATCGCCACGCGCATGTCCTTGGCGAAGAGTTCGAGCATATTCTCCACGCCAGCTTCGCCGGCCGCCGCCAGAGCGTAGGCGGCGGCCCGGCCGAGCAGGACGCCCTTCGCGCCAAGCGCCAGCATGCGCACGACATCCAGTCCCGATCGCACGCCCGAATCGACAAAGACCTCAAGGTCGCTTCCAGTGGCGTCGGCGATCGGCGGCAAGGCTTTGACCGTAGACAACGCGCCATCGAGCTGTCGTCCGCCATGGTTCGAAACGACGATTCCGTTCGCGCCGAACCGTACGGCGTCTCTCGCGTCCTCGGGATCCAATATGCCCTTAAGAATGAGAGGGCCCTTCCAGAAATCGCGAATCCATTCCAGATCAGACCAGCTGATCGACGGGTCGATGTTTTTTCTAAGCCAGCCTGTGTAATCCTGAAGTCCGGTCGCCTTGCCGAGATATTTCGAGACATTGCCGAGATCATGCGGCCGGCCCCTAAGTCCGACATTCAGCGTCCAGCCGGGCTTCGTCATCGCCTGAAGCATTCGCCGCGCGCCCGCAAAGGGCCCCGACAAGCCCGATTGGGCGTCCCGGTAACGCGATCCGTGCACCGGCAGGTCGACCGTAAAGACAAGGATGTTCACGCCGGCGTTCTGGGCGCGTTCCAACATCGACTGCATGAAGCCGCGGTCCTTGAGAACATAAAGCTGGAACCAGATCGGACTTGGGCAACCGGCCGCAACTTCTTCGAGCGAGCAGATGGAGAGCGTCGACAGCACATAAGGCACGCCTTTCGTCGCCGCGGCGCGCGCCGCCTGCACCTCGCCGCGACGAGCGAACATTCCGCTCAAGCCTACCGGGCCTAAAATTACCGGCAGTGCGGAGCGCTCGCCGAACCACTCAGTCGCGAGATTGAGACCGCAAACGTTTTTCAGCACGCGCTGTTTCAAATTTACGGCTCTCAGGTCCGCGACATTGGCCTGCAAAGTGTCCTCGGCGTTCGCCCCGCCGTCGATATAATCGAACAGGAAGCGAGGCAGCTTGCGCTGCGCCACCTTTCGGTAATCCGAAGTCGACGAAACGATCATTCCATGCTCCAAAGAGGCCCCGCGCGCCGCAGTGGAGTTCGAGGCGGCCGCCGGGAGTCACGCCGGCTGCTTTGATCGCAGCGGCGCGGCGCATCGTCAAACTTGGCGATCGAATCGTCTTGGGAAGCCTGCCACTGCGTTACAGCGCTCTGAGACAAACCTTGGCTTAACGCCCGCGCGTCACTCAGCCGCGTGCTGCTCAGGCAGGCCTCGGGCGAGGCGTTCCGCTTTCAACAGTTCGGCCACGAGGAAGGCTACCTCGATCGCCTGTTCGGCGTTCAGTCGCGGATCGCAATAGGTATGGTAGCGATCGCGCAGATCACTCTCCGAAATGGCGCGTGCGCCGCCCGTACATTCGGTCACGTCCTTGCCGGTCATTTCGAGATGGATGCCGCCGGCATAGGATCCCTCGGCCTGATGGACCGCGAAGAAGCTGCGAATTTCGGACATGATCCGATCGAACGGCCGCGTCTTGTAGCCTGCGGCGCTGATCGTGTTGCCGTGCATCGGGTCACAGGACCAGACGATGTTGCGGCCTTCGCGCATCACCGGCCGCACCAGCGCCGGCAGCGCGTCCTCGATCTTGTCGGCGCCAAAGCGGCAGATCAGCGTCAGCCTGCCGGGTTCGTTTTCCGGATCGAGGACGTCGATGAGGCGCAGAAGCGCGTCGGGCTTGAGGCTCGGACCGCATTTCAGCCCGAGCGGGTTCTTGACGCCGCGCACGAATTCGATATGCGCGCCGTCTTCCTGTCGCGTGCGGTCGCCGACCCAGAGCATGTGGCCGGAAGTCGCGTAATAGTCGCCCGTCGTTGAATCGATACGGGTCAGCGCCTGCTCGTAACAGAGCAGCAGCGCCTCGTGCGACGTATAGAAATCGGTGCCGCGCAACTCCGGGTGATGCTCCGGATCGAGTCCGATCGCGCGCATGAAGGAGAGCGTCGCGGTGATCTGATCGGCGAGCTTCTGATAGCGCTCGGACTGCGGGCTGCTCTTGACGAAGCCCAGCATCCAGCGATGGACATTTTCGAGATTGGCGAAGCCGCCCGCCGCAAAGGCGCGGATGAGATTCAGCGTCGCCGCCGATTGCCGGTAGGCGAGCAATTGGCGCTGAGGATCGGGCTCGCGCGCATTTGTCGTGAAGGCGAGATCGTTGATGATGTCGCCGCGATAGCTCGGCAGTTCGACGTCGCCCTGCTTTTCGAGCGGCGCCGAGCGGGGCTTCGCGAACTGGCCGGCGATGCGCCCGACCTTCACCACCGGCGAGGCCGCCGCATAGGTCAGCACCACCGCCATCTGCAGGAAAACCCGGAAAAAGTCGCGGATATTATCGGCCGAATGCTCCGAGAAGCTCTCGGCGCAGTCGCCGCCCTGCAACAGAAAAGCCTTGCCGGCGGCGACATCCGCCAGGTGACGCTTGAGATTGCGCGCTTCGCCGGCGAAGACCAGCGGCGGGAAGCCGGCGAGCTGGCGCTCGACCTCGGCGAGCGCCGCCTGATCGCGATAGACCGGCGTCTGCTCGATCGGCAAATTCCTCCAGCTGCTCGGCGACCACCGTTCCACTTCGCAAAACTCCAGAAAATCAACGCCTCTACGGGCGCTTGGGCCGTCTCGAAGCGGCGCCAGCGGCGCTTATAGAGGATTATGGCGGCGAATGCGACCCATACCGCCTGTCCGCCGAGATTTGGCGAAGGCTGCGGCGAGCGGGTATAACGCAAAGACGCGGGCGCGGCCGAGCGAGGGGGCGAACCGGGGCGATGCCGTTTATTCTGTCGCAGTTCATCGAGGCGAGCCGTTGGCTTGGCGCACTCGTGGTGCTCGCCGTCCATACCTCCAACCTCTTCATCAATATCGCCGACATAATGAGCGCGCCGCACGCGCCGCTGGTCTATGTCTGGTGGTTCTATGCGGCATTCGAGCTCGGGCATCAGGCCGTGCTCGCCTTCTTCGTGATGTCGGGCTATCTCGTCGGCGGCGCCGTGCTGGCGCATCTGCGCAAGAATCAGGGATTCCTGCGCGAATATCTCATTCATCGCGTTTCGCGAATCTATCTCGTGGTCGGGCCGGCCGTCGTGTTCACGCTCGTTCTCGATTCGATCGGCAGATGGCTTTTCGCCAGCAGCGGCGTCTATGAATGGCCGCTGTTCAAAGGCCATTTTTCCGCGCTGCTGTTTCTTGCAAGCTTTCTCAATCTGCAGGGCATCGGCTTTGATTATTTCGGCACCAACGGGCCGCTATGGTCGCTCGCCTGCGAGTTTTGGTACTACGTCACCTTTCCGCTGCTGCTGCTGCCTTTCGCGCGCAATTACCCGCTGGCCCTGCGCCTGTTGGGTTTCGCGCTCGGCGCTGGGCTCTTCCTGGCGATTTCCACGCCGCCAAGCTGGTTCAAATTCGGCTATATTCTTTGGGCCGGCGGCGCCTTCGCCACGCTCATTCCCCGGCCGATCATCCGCTCGCGCTGGGCGGCGCTTCTCCTCTACGCCGCCGTCGTCGTGATCATCCGATTGGTCGTGCGCGGTCATCTTGTGGAGACCCATCCCTGGGTGGCCGACGCAGCCGACCTCCTGGGGTCCAGCTTGTTCATCATTGTCCTGCTCGCCTTTCGCTATGGGCCGTCCGAAGGCTTCTCACTGCTTCGTTTCAAATTTCACAAGACGCTCGCCGATTTTTCCTTCTCGCTTTACAGCATCCACATGCCGATCCTGATTTTCGCGCGCGCGGCGGTCGGCAGCACATTGGGGAATGAGTGGGCCACGCAGCTGGCGACGCCACAGAATTACGCCTTGGCCTTCTCGTTAATGGGGGTCACGATCGTCTGCGGCTATTTCTTCTCCCGTGTCACCGAAGCGAAGACCGGCGCGGCGCGGCGCAAGCTCCGCGCCATTCTCGACAGATGGTCGCCGGCGCCGGCCCGCCCCGTTCCCGCGACGCAGGCCGTCCCGGCGCAGCAGCCGGCTCCAGCGCAGCGGCAGCGTATCGAAGCCTAGGACTGCGCCGTAAGCCGCCGCGAAGGGACGCGCATCGTCACGAGCTCTTCGGCCATGGTCGGATGCAGCGCCATGGTCGCGTCGAAATCGCTCTTCGTCGCGCCCATGCACAGGGCGATGGCGACGAGCTGCGCCATCTCGCCCGCTTCGGGACCGAAAATATGGGCGCCGCGCACGCGCCCGCTCGCAGCATCGACGATGAGCTTCATATAGACGCGTTCGCCGCGACCCGAGAGCGTGGCCCGCATCGGACGGAACTGCGCCTCATAAATGTCGAGCGCGCCATGCCGGGCGAGCGCCTCCGCTTCGGTCAGTCCCACGGTTCCGATTTCGGGCGTCGTAAAGACCGCGCTCGGCGTGTGTTCATAGTCAACCGTCGTCGGCGTTTCGCCGAAGACGCTGTCGGCGAAAGCCTGACCTTCGCGAATGGCGACAGGCGTCAGGTTGAGGCGATCGGTGACATCTCCGACGGCATAGATGGAGTTGATGTTGGTGCGCGAATGCGCGTCGACCGCGACGGCGCCATTCTCGCGCAAGGCGACTCCGGCCGCCTCCAGTCCGAGATTTTGCGTCATCGGCCGGCGCCCGGTCGCCACCAGCAGGCAGTCGACCGTCAGCGGCGCGCCGTCGCTCATTTCTACTTCTAGACCGCCGACGCATTTCGTCACGCGCGTCGGCAGGGCGCCGGCGCGATGTTCGACGCCAGCGGACTTCAGCGCGTCGCAGAGGCGCGTGCGCAAATCGTCATCGAAACCGCGCAGCGGCAGATCCGCCCGATAGGCGAGATGGGTCTTGGCGCCAAGTCGCGCGAAGACGCTGGCGAATTCGACGGCGATATATCCCGCGCCGACGATCAGCAGCCGTTGCGGAAATTTCGGCAAATCGAAAATCTCGTTCGAGGAAACGCCGAATTCGATGCCCGGAATATGCGGCGCGAGCGCCGGCGCGCCGCCAGTGGCGACGAGAATATATCGGGCGCGGGCGGAACGGCCGTTGGAAAAACGCACGCCGTTGGGATCGGTGAGCATCGCCCGCGCGCGAACAAGCTCGACGCCCGAACTCGCGAGCGTTTCGGCGTAAAGGTCCGAGAGCCGCGTGATCTCCTTCTCCTTGGCGGCGACAAGCGACGCCCAGTCGAACGAAACGTCGCCGACCCGCCAGCCAAAGCCGGCGGCGTCCTCGAATTCGTCATGGAAGCGGCTCGCGAGCACGTAAAGTTTTTTAGGGACGCAGCCGCGGATGACGCAGGTGCCGCCGACGCGGAATTCCTCGGCGATCGCGACTTTCGCGCCATGGCTGGCGGCGACGCGCGCCGCACGAACGCCGCCGGACCCTGCGCCGATGACGATAAGGTCATAGTCGAAATTCATGAGGGTTCGCCCGAGATGTCGCCAATGATGCGCACGCCCTCGGCGCCGGCGATGAAGATTGCGGTCGCGAGTCCGATGAACAATCCGTGGTCCACGACGCCGGGGATCGCCGAAAGCCGCGCGGACAGAGCTTCGGGAGCGTCGATGGCGCCGAAGGCGCAGTCGACGATGTAATGGCCACCGTCGGTGATGAAGCGTTCGCCGGGCGCCGCCTCCCGCAGCGTCAGCGGCCCGATCAGTCCAAGCCCGCGGGACGCCCGCTCGATATGCAGCACGGTGGATCGCGCGCCGAACCGATCGATTTCGACCGGCAGCGGGAAGGCGCCGAGCGTGCGCACCTCTTTCGTCGCGTCGGCGATGACGAACATGCGCGTCGACGCCGCGGCGACGATCTTTTCGCGCAGGAGCGCGCCGCCGCCGCCCTTGATCAGACGCAGCGCCGAGTCGAATTCGTCAGCGCCATCGACGGTCAGATCGAGTTGCGGCGTCTCGTCGAGGGTCGAGAGCGTTATGCCGAGACGTTCCGCCTGCGCGCGGGTGCGCTCGGAGGTCGGCACGCAAACGACCTCAAGCCCGTCTTTGACTCGAGCGCCGAGGAGATCGACGAAATGCGCCGCCGTCGATCCGGTGCCGAGCCCCAGCCTCATGCCATGCGCGACGGATTCGAGCGCCGCGCCCGCGGCGGCGCGCTTCATGGCCTCGGCGGAAAATGCGCTCATGCCGATATTCGCTCGCCGCGTCGCCGGCTATTTCGCCGGCGGCGTGCAGACCACCGAGGTTTCGTTGAGGACGAAGCAGATCGACATCATGCCAGAGCGCAGATCGACCCGGAACACGCCGCCTTCGCCGGTGTGGCGCGATGCGACCAGCGCATATTCGCTAAAGGCGCCGGCTTTTGCGCCTTCGCCCGGCGGATAGCAGAGGGTTACGCCGATCGTGGCGCCCTCCTTCAGCCCATATTGGCAGGCGCCGACCTCGCCGTTGGAGCGGTCGAGGCGGAAGACGCGATTGAGGTCCGTCTGCGGCGCCGCGAGAAACTCGTAGTTGCCAGCCAGCGCCGCCGAAGCGCCGAGCCCGGCCAGGACAAGCGCGCTGGCGGTGAAAACTGCAAGTCGCCGCATAAGGAAATGGCGCCTTCCACGCATGTTTGCGCTCCCTGTCGCGAATCGGTCGGCGCAGTCTACACGTTGAGGCTTGATGGGCGGAGCCGATAAATTTCGCCATTCGCCCCGCGCCGCTTGATCCCGGACGGCGGCGCGGCTAGGTCCTGACGACATGACGACGCGTCCCCCCGTCCTGGTTTTCGATCTCGACGGCACCTTGGCCGACACCGCGCATGATCTCGTTGGCGCGCTTAACGTGCTGCTCCGGCGCGAGGGGCTGACGCCGCTCGCCCTCGAGGCGGCGCGCCCGCTCGTCGGGGCCGGCGCGCGGGCGCTGATCGAGCGCGGCTTCGCCTGCCAGGGCGCGCCGCTCGATCCCGAGCGCGCCGACGCCCTGATGTGCGATTTTCTTGTTCATTACGAAGCGCATATCGCCGACGGGACCCGCCTCTTTCCCGGCGCGCTCGCGGCGCTCGACCGGTTCAGGACGGCGGGATTCCGTCTCGCGATCTGCACCAACAAGCCCGAGGGCCTGGCCCGTCTGCTGCTGGAAAGGCTTTCGGCGGCGGACCGATTTGCCGCGATCTGCGGTCGCGGCAGCTTTCCCACGCACAAACCCGATCCGCGCACGCTGTGGCTGACGATCGAGGCGGCCGACGGCGATCTGCGGCGGGCGGTGATGGTCGGGGATTCGAAGACCGACATCGACACCGCCCGCGCGGCCGGGACGCCGTCGGTGGCGGTGGATTTCGGCTACACCGACGCGCCGGTCCAGGCCTTCTCGCCCGATCGCGTCATTTCTCATTTCGACGAGTTGTGGGACGCGGTCGCTTCGCTGGATGCGGCGCTGTTCGCAAAGGCGCCGGCGCAATCCTTCAGCTCGTGAACCGGCTGCGCTCCAGCTTACGCGGACGCCGCGAGATTACTCAGAAAGGTTCGACGCCATGGAGAAAATGCATTTCACGCGGATGGACCAGGGCACTGACGCAGATTTCGCGATCCTCAAAAAGGTTCACGAGCACACGCTCGAGGAGCTGCCGGATAGGCTCTTCGGACTGCTGCGCGGTCTGAGCAAGGACACCGCCTATAACATCACGCGCTACGATCACTGTCTGCAATCGGCGACGCGGGCGCTGCGCGACGGCAAGGACGAAGAATATGTCGTCGTCGCGTTGCTGCATGACGCCTGCGAAACGCTCGGGCCCTTCAATCACGGCGAAGTTATCGCCGCGATCCTGAAGCCGTTCATCAGCCGCGACAATTATTGGATGCTGGCGCAGCACGGCCTGTTCCAGACCTATTTCTACGCCGCCCATCTCGGCCTCGACCCCAACGCTAGAGACAAATTCAAATCCGACCCGGCCTATGAGCGGACCGTCGAATTCTGCGCCAAATACGACGAGATCTCCTTCGATCCCGACTATAAGAACGAGCCGCTCTCGACCTTCGAGCCAATGGTGCGTCGCATTCTGGCGAAGGACTGGACCCCGCCGTGAGGCGTTCGGGGCGGCAAGCTTCGGCGCGGCGACTCCGCCTCGAGCCTTTGCGGCGGAAGGGCGATCGCCGAACTTGACGGAGGGCGCCGGGCTCTCCTACACGAAGAGGATCGATCGCCGGTGGCGACGGGCGGCTAGCTCAGCGGGAGAGCACTCCCTTCACACGGGAGGGGTCACAGGTTCAATCCCTGTGCCGCCCACCA
>VGEB01000027.1 GCA_016869435.1 Alphaproteobacteria bacterium
GCATGGCGGGTGTGGCTTCGATGCGATGGCGTGAACGGATCGGCGTCAGCAACCAATCCATACACTAAATCAGTATCTTACACCACACTCGCCAGCCCAAAATCAGGCCCTCGGTGAATAAGACGGGTTAGCCCGTTGGGCAGTTCGATGCGCACCCGCTCCTTCGCGCCGAAAGCCCCCTTGTAAAAGTCGAGCGCCTTCGCGGCGCCGGCGATGCAGAGATAGGGCGTCACTTTGCCGTAAGGCGCCGGAACGGACTTATCGGGCATGTTTTCCCCCTCTGAATAAACTGACGGGCTAACTCTAAGGCATGCGCCGGATCGGCGCTATCCCTCGATTTCTTCTCGCTTTATTTCGAGTTCCAGCCACTCCTCCTCAGCGGCGGAGAGGTCGGCTTCGGCCGCGGCGAACGTCTCGCTCGCCTTTGCGAATTTCGCCGGATCGCGCGAATAGAGTTCGGGATCGTCAAGCAGTCGCTGCAGCTTCGCGCATCTTTCGCGCAACTCGTCGATCCTGCCGGGCAGGGTCGCGAGCGCATGTTGCTCCTTGAAGGAGAGCTTCTGTTTCGTCGCCGCTTTCTCGCGCGGCGCGGACTTCTCCTTCGTCTCCCGCGCTGACGCCGTCGCACTCCGCGTCTCGACGCCCTTGCCGCGCTGCGCGACCATGTCGCTATAGCCGCCGGCATATTCGATCCAATGGCCGTCGCCTTCGCTCATCAGCACGCTCGTCGCGACGCGATCGAGAAAGTCACGATCATGGCTCACGACAATGAGCGTGCCGGGATAGTCGGCGAGCATTTCCTCCAGCAGATCGAGCGTTTCGAGATCGAGGTCGTTCGTCGGCTCGTCGAGCACGAGAAGATTGGACGGCTTGGCCAAAGCGCGCGCCAGCATGAGGCGTCCGCGTTCGCCGCCCGACAGTCGCCCGATCGGCGTGCGCGCCTGCTCGGGCTTGAACAGGAAATCCTTCATATAGCCGACGACATGACGCCGCTCGCCGTTTATCTCGATCGTGTCGGAGCCGCCGCCGGTCAGCGCGTCCTGCAATGTCGTTTCAGGATCGAGGCTGGCGCGGTTCTGTTCGAGAGTCGCCATGTCGAGATTGGCGCCCAATCGCACGTTGCCGCTCTGGGGCGTAAGCGCGCCGGTCAGAAGATTGACGAGCGTCGTCTTGCCGGCGCCGTTCGCGCCGACGATGCCGAGACGGTCGCCGCGCAGAATGCGCGTCGTGAAATTATCGACGATGACGCGCGCCCCGTAGGACTTGTCGATTTTGATCGCCTCGATGACGAGCTTGCCGGAAAGCTGCGCTTCGCTCGCTTCAAGCTTCACCTCGCCCGTCGGCATGACGCGATTGCGGCGTTCGGCGCGCAGATGATGCAGGCCGGCAAGCCGCTTCACATTGCGCTTGCGCCGGCCCGAAACGCCGTGGCGCAGCCAATGTTCCTCGGCGACGATTTTGCGCTCCAATTTATGCTGCTGCTTTTCCTCTTCCTCCAATTCGCGGTCGCGCCAGGCCTCGAACTCCTTGAAGCCCCTGGCCAGATGGCGCGTGCGTCCACGATCGATCCACAACGTTTCGCGGGTCAGGTCCTGAAGGAAGCGGCGGTCGTGGCTGATGAGGACGAGCGCCGAGCGTAACCCCGCGAGCTTTTCTTCAAGCCACAGGATCGTCGGCAGATCGAGGTGGTTCGTCGGTTCGTCGAGCAGCAGAATGTCGGGTTCCGGCGCGAGAACCCGGGCGAGCGCCGCGCGCCGAGCTTCGCCTCCGGAGAGACGCGCCGGGACTTCATCGCCTTGCAGACCCAGATCATTGAGCAGCGTCCTCGCGACGTGAGGATCGTCCAGCGGCCCGAGACCCGCTTCGACATAGGCGAGGGTCGTGGCGAATTCCGAGAAATCCGGCTCCTGCGGAAGATAGCGCAGCGACGCGCCGGGCTGCAAAAAGTGCGTCCCGCCATCTGGCTCGATTTCGCCGGCCGCGATCTTGAGGAGCGTCGATTTGCCCGAGCCATTGCGGCCGACGACGCAGAGCCGCGCCCCCGGCGCGACGGAGAGATCGGCGCCATCGAGCAGCGGTTTGCCGCCGAGAGTCAAGGTGACGCCTTGCAGAGCGAGAAGGGGCGGCGGAGCCATGGAAGATTAGCGGCGCTTCATAAAGATGAGATAAGCTTCTTCCACGCCATCAGGCCGCTGTCACCCCCTGCCTTGGCCATACTTCTCGGAGCATAAGCGATGCCCGTTACGACCGAGCAAATTCATGCCGGACAGGCGGTCTACACGCCCAAAATGCTCGCGGTTTACGATGTGCTGGTGCTTGGCCTCTCGAATCGCTGGATCTGGAAATGTCCGACGCCGCGGCTGCTTGCCCATTACGATCGGCATGTCAGCGGCAATCACCTCGATGTCGGCGTCGGCACCGGCTATTTTCTCGATCGCTGCCGCTTTCCGACTGCGACGCCGCGCATCGCGCTCATGGATCTAAATCGCGACGCGCTGCAATTTGCGGGGCGACGCGTCGCGCGCTACCGGCCCGAGACCTATGCGCGCAATGTGCTGGAGACAATCGACTTCGACAGCGCGAAATTCGACTCGCTCGGCGTCAACTATCTGCTTCACTGCCTGCCGGGCGACATGGCGACGAAGGCGCGCGCTTTCGATTTTCTGTCGCGCTTGATGAACCCTGGCGCGATCGTGTTCGGCTCGACCCTGCTGCAGGACGGCGTGACGCGCGGCTTCGCGGCGCAGCGATTGATGGCGTTCTACAATTCCAAAGGCATATTTTCGAATACGCAGGACGATCTCGACACGTTGACGCGCGAACTCGAAAAGCGCTTCGACGCAGTGAGCGTCGAAACCGTCGGCTGCGCCGCGCTGTTTTCAGCGAGAGTGAGGGACTCAGGCGCCTAGTCCCAGCGCCGTTCGCACCCGCGCCGAATAGCCATAGAGATCGGGGCGCAGCACGAGCCGCCCGCCTTCATCGACGTAAGCCGTGAAATATTCGATGTGGATCGGCAGCGGCTTCGAAAGATTGATGTAGCGTTCCGAGCCGCCAATCAGCCGGCGCACGCGATTCTCAGACCAGCCGCTGCCGGGGCCGAGCACGGCTTCGGCCAGCGCGAACGGCGCATCGACGCGCATGCAGCCATGGCTGAAGGCACGATGCGACGCCGCGAACAGATTGCGCGACGGCGTATCGTGCAGATAGACCGAGAAGTCGTTGGGGAACATGAATTTGATGCGGCCGAGCGCATTGCGTTCGCCCGGCGGCTGGCGCACCACGAGCTTGCCGCCGCGATAGGACACGTTGAAGCCGCTCGCTGCGATGGCGGCGACGTCGCCATTGGCCTTCGGCAGCATTTCCTTTTTCAGGATCGACGGCGGCACGTTCCAATAGGGATTGACGATGATGTATTGCAGGGCGTTCGAGAAAATCGGCGTCGGCGTCGTCTCCTTGCCGACGATGACTCGCGTGCGATGCGTCACCTCGCCGTTGCGCACGACGGCGAGTTCGAAATCGGGAATGTTGACCTCGACCCGTTCTTCGCCGAGGTCGCGCGGCAGCCAGCGCCAGCGCTCCATATTGGCGATGATTTCGGCTTCGACGCGCGAGGTCGACGCGGCGGCGGGCCCGGCGCGGCGGCGCTTGGACCTGCCTGCAATCGGCAGAGCGTCGCTTTGCGCGCCGCTTTCGGCGGCTGCGTAACGGCCGTCGGAAGCCGGCGCGCTGGCGCGCTGCGCTCTCAGCCCGATCAGCTTTTCGCGCAGCTGCTGATAGCCGTAATGCGCGGGATTATAGGCATGCAGCGCATCGCCCGCGGTTTCGCCGGCGCCGGCGATGTCAGCGACGGCGCGCGCCGGGTCGGGCAGGGCAGTCTTTGCGCCGATGAGATGCGAGATGCTCTCAGGGTCGACGCGGGACCCGCGCGCCTGCAGCGCATAGGCGGCGATGGCTTCCGAGAGCGCGAGTTCGTCCGCCGCGGTCGGCGCGAGTTCCCCAGCGTCCGGTGCGGCGTAAGCGCGAAGATCGAGACCATCGTCGGCGGCGCGCGCGAGTCGCGCCAGCGCCGCTCTGGCCGAGGCGCGCCATTCGCCATTCTCGATCCAGAAGGGCGCGAATTTTTTAGCGGCGTAAGCTGTCGCCAGCGTCGCGCGCAGACGTCGGCGCTCCGGCGTGACGGCGGCGTCGCCGGCCCAGGCGTCGAGGGCGGCGGCGAGGTCGCGGTTCTCTTCGGGCTGCAGGCTCCAGGCGAGGTCGAGCGGGTCCGGTTGCGCAGGCTCGGCGCGAGGCGCGGCGTCGAACAGGACTGCGGCTGGCGCGGCGTCTGCGACGGCGAAGTCCGGGTTATCCAGCGGCGCGCGCGTCGGAACGCGCGCCGCGTCATAGAGCGCGACGAGCGGCGGCGGCTCGAAGATTTCAGTGCGGCGCGGCGGATAAGGCTCCGCGATCGCGGGAGCGGCGAGCGCTGAGGCGATCGCGGCTGCAACATAGAAAATTCGCCCGGCTTTTGCGCCAGCAGTCATGGTTCGTCCTCGCGTGAACCTCGTCGCGCGAGGTCTGAGCGTCTTTTGGGTGAAAGTCTGTGCGATGACGCAAGCGCGCGGCGCTCCGCCATTGCTTCGTTGTAAGGAGTAATGCGCGGCGTCAGGCTTGTGAATCGGCGACGACCGGCGCGCGCCGCTCAGGCGCCGAAAAAGCTGGACTGTTGCGGCTGCGCTACAGTGCGCGGGGCTCCGAATCCAGCTTGGCGAGGCGTCATCTCTCCGCGTCATGGCCGCGCTTGTCGCGGCCATCCACGCGACAGTCGACCAATCAAGCGGCCTGACGCAATGGATGATGTTCGATGAGCGCGACCATGTAGCGCGCTATGTCTTCCGCGATTTCGGGATCGCGCTTCAACTCGGTCAATGCGCGTGGCGGCGGAACTTCATCGCCGTGCTCTTTCGCGACATCGATCCACAGAGCGAGCGCCTCGGCGGCATTCAGCATCGCCTCATCCAATGAGTCGCCAGCGGAGACGCAACCGGGCAAGTCCGGAAACCAGACGCCGACCGCCTTTCCTTCTTCCTCTTCGACAATGGCGACGTAATGCGTCATTCGCGTCAGTCCTTCGGCCACCCCGCAGCCTTGTAAATTTTCCAGACGAGGCCAGGGCCAAGGTCTTTTTTTGGATGGGGCAAGGGGATTATGGCGCCTGTCTTGGGATTTCGAAAGACATGGTGGGATCCGGTAACGCGTTCAAGAATCCAGCCGTCCCTTTCGAGGCGGCGCTTGATGTCGCGGCTATTGGTGAGCATGGCGGCGCCTCACGTTTGTTTAGCGCCTATCCAGATATCACCACTCAGGAACACAGCGTGAAACTGCGCAACTTATCCACAGATGTTAGGACATCAGGAGAGAGGGATTTATTTAGTGTTTCACTTGATCGGCCAGAACTCACCCCGCCTGCACAAAACTCTCCAGCACCATCTTCCTGCCGGCCTTGTCGAAATCGACGGTGAGCTTGTTGCCGTCAATCGCCGCGACCGAGCCCGGCCCGAACTTCAAATGAAACACCCGCGCGCCCACTGAAAAGCGCGAGCCGCCGGACGAGCGCGCGATCACTTCGCCCTCGATCGTCATCGGCTGTCTTGCGCGCGCGCCGCGCGACTCGCGCATCGGTTCGCCGCGCGCTGAGTCGCTCCGCGCCGCCTGCGCGCGTTTCCAGCCAGGCGTCGAATAGTCGGAGCCATAGGCGTCGAGATTGGCGAAGCGCGACACGCCATAGGAGCCATATTGCGAGGCGTTCGGCGCCTCGACCACTTCGACATTGCCTGTCGGCAGATTGTCGATGAAGCGGGAAGGCACGGTCGGCTGCCACAATCCGTGGATGCGCCGATTGCTGGCGAAAAAAATCTTGGCGCGGCGCTTGGCGCGCGTCAGGCCGACATAGGCGAGGCGGCGCTCTTCCTCCAGTCCGGCGCGTCCCTGCTCGTCGAGCGTGCGCTGGCTGGGAAACAGTCCTTCCTCCCAGCCGGGCAGATAGACGGTCTCGAACTCAAGTCCCTTGGCGCCATGCAGAGTCATGATCGACACGCGCTCCTGATCGACGGCGCTGTCGGCCTCCATGACGAGCGAGACATGTTCGAGGAAGGCGGCGAGATCGGGAAAGGCCTCCATCGCCCGCACAAGCTCTTTCAAATTGTCGAGCCGGCCGGCGGCCTCCGGAGTCTTGTCGGCGCGCCACATTTCAGTATAGCCGGATTCATCGAGCACCTGTTCGGCCAGCTCATGCTGCGGCTTTGAATCGATCAGCGTGCGCCAGCGGTCGAAATCGGCGATGAGGCTCCGCAGCGCGCCTCGGGGTTTGGGCTTGAGTTCCTCGCTCTCGGTTAGAAAACGCGCCGCCTGCATCAGCGGAACGCGTTCGCGCCGCGCAAATTCGTGCAGCAACTGCAGCGTCGCGTCGCCCAAGCCGCGCTTCGGCGTATTGACGATGCGCTCGAAGGCGAGATCGTCCGCCGGCTGCGCGACGCAGCGCAGATAGGCGAGGGCGTCGCGGATTTCGAGCCGCTCGTAAAAGCGCGGGCCGCCGATGACGCGATAGGGCAGGCCGATCTCGACGAAGCGCTCCTCGAATTCGCGCATCTGAAACGAGGCGCGCACGAGAATGGCGATCTCTTCGAGCGAATCGCCCCGGCGATGCAATTGCTCGATGTCCTCGCCGATGGCGCGCGCTTCTTCCTGACTGTCCCACACGCCGGTGAGCGTCGGTCTGTCGCCGTCGCCGCCGTCGGTGAACAGGGTTTTGCCGAGCCGGCCTTCATTATGCGAGATGAGATGCGAGGCGGCGGCGAGAATATGTCCCGTCGAGCGGTAGTTGCGTTCGAGGCGGATGACTTTCGCGCCGGGAAAATCCTGCTCGAAGCGCAGGATGTTCTCGACCTCGGCGCCGCGCCAGCCATAGACGCTCTGATCGTCGTCGCCGACGCAGCAGAGATTTTGCTGGCCGGGCGCGCGCCCCATCGCGATCAGCCGCAGCCACAGATATTGCGCGATATTGGTGTCCTGATATTCGTCGACGAGAACATATTTGAAACGGCGCCGATAGTCGGCGAGCACGTCGGGATTGTCGCGAAAGAGCCGCAGGCTCTCCATCAGGAGATCGCCGAAGTCGACGGCGTTCAGAACCTTGAGTCGTTCCTGATAGAGCGCGTAAAGCGCCGCGCCCTTGCCGTTGGCGAAGCTCTCAGCTTCGCCAGCGGGGACCTGCGCCGGCGTCAGCCCGCGATTTTTCCAGCCGTCGATGCGCATGGCGAGCGCGCGCGCCGGCCAGCGCTTGTCGTCGATGTTCTCCGCCTGCAGCACCTGCTTCAAGAGTCGGATCTGATCGTCGACATCGAGAATGGTGAAGTTCGGCTTTAAGCCGACGAGCTCGGCGTGGCGGCGCAGAATCTTCGCGCTGATCGCGTGAAAGGTGCCGAGCCATTGCATCGCCTGCGCGCCTTCGCCGACGAGCGTCTCGACGCGTTCGCGCATTTCGCGCGCCGCCTTATTGGTGAAGGTGACGGCGAGGATTTCATAAGCGCGCGCTTTGCCGAGCGCGAGGATATGCGCGATGCGCGTCGTCAGCGCGCGCGTCTTGCCGGTGCCGGCGCCGGCGAGCACCAGCACCGGCCCGTCGAGCGTTTCGACGGCGGCGCGCTGCTCGGGATTGAGCGCGTCGAGATAGCGCGGCCGACTGGTCGCCGCGGCGCGCGCGGCGAGCCCGCCCGTCTGCGGCGCGTAGTCGTCGGGCTGAGGCGACAGGCTGCTTTTCATGATTCTCCAATCATATAGGAGAACGGAAGGGGAATCACCGTCGCCGGCGGCCTGACGTCGATCCCCCATCCGGCGAGGACCTGCCCCACCGCCCGGCAAATGCCCTTGCCGGGGTAGCCAGCCCCCGAGATTTCGCGTATATGCCCCGGGCCGGTTTCCGCGGCGCGGCGTTCTCGCCCCCGCGCTTACGCTAAAAGAGAGATTAAATGGCCGTTCCGAAAAGAAAAACCTCGCCGATGAAGCGAGGCTTCCGTCGCTCCGCTGACGCGCTGAAGGCGCCGACCTATGTCGAGGACAGGGACTCCGGCGAGCTGCGCCGCCCCCATCACGTCGATCTCAAGACCGGCATGTATCGCGGCCGTCAGGTGCTGAAACCGAAGTCCGTCGAGGAATAATCGCGCCGACGGTTCGGCGTTTGAAAAGCGGGCCGCGAGGCTCGCTTTTTTATTTTGGAGCATTTTCCGCCGAAGCGGATGCCGGTTCGGCGTAGAGCTTTTATGAATCCATGATTCATTAAAGCGCTCTAACGCCGCTGCTGGGCGGTCGCGAGCAGCGGCAGCAGGACCGCGCGCGGCGTCATCGCCGAGCCCCAGATAAGCGCCCGGTTCACCCATCCCGGCACGATCACGCGCCGGCCGGCCATCAGCCCCTCATAGCCCTGGCGCGCGACTTCCGCCGCCGGCAGCATCGCCGGCTTCATCGCCGTCATCAGCCCCTCATAGCTCATGCCCGCCCGCGCCTGAAAGCCGGTCTCAACCGGACCGGGGCAGAGGCAGGCGACCTTGACGCCCGAAGGCTTCAACTCCTGCGACAGCGCCTCGCTGAACGAGCGCACATAGGCTTTGGTGGCGTAATAGACGGCGAAGCCCGGCCCCGGCATGAAGGCCGCGACCGAAGCGACATTGAGCACGCCCCCTTTGGTCGCGACGATCGACGGCAGAAAGCGCAAGGTCAGCGCGGTCAGCGCGCGCATGTTGAGATCGACGATCGCGAGCTGCTCAGCGGCGTCGAGGTCAAGGGCGCGGCCCATGAGGCCGAAGCCCGCATTGTTGACGAGATATTGCGGCGCGACGCCCGCCTCGGCGAGGCGCTCGGTAAGCCTGTCCGCGGCGCCCTCGGTTGTCAGATCGAGTTCGATCGGCAGCGGGCGGGCCGCGCCGCGCGCGGCGATGTCGTCGGCCAGCGCCTCGAGCCGCTCGCCGCGGCGGGCGACAAGCGCCAACTCATGGCCTTTGGCGGCGAAGATGCGGGCAAGCTCGGCGCCGATTCCGTCAGACGCGCCGGTGACGACCGCGACCGGACGCGTCACCTTCCCTCATCCTTCCGGCGCGACCAAGGCCCGCTCGGGGCCGGCGGGGGGGCCGAGGCGTCGCGGGCCTCGCGGCGCAGTTCGACGCGGTCGCGGGTCGAGACGCCGAGCAGTTCGGCGACCCGCCAGACGACATTTTCCTCGAATTCATGCACCGCGCCGTCGGCATGGGCCATGTCCCAGAGCATGCCGATGATCTGGCGGCGCCCGTCGTCGTCGAGCCGGCGCTTCAACACGCTCGTAAAGCGATAGAGGTCGACGGCGTCGCGTTCGCTCTCCTTGGCGGATTGGATCAGTTCGGCGGCCTCGTCGCCGGCGAGGCCGAAGCGCGCCTCGACGAGCTGCCGGATGCGCGCCTTCTCGCGATCGTCGAATTCGCCGTCGATCGAGGCGATATGGACGAGCAGCGCCGCGGCGGCGAGCTGATAGTCGGCGGCCTCGAAGGGTTTCGGCGCGTCGGCCTCGCCGGCGAGTTCGTTGATGAAGTTTTTGAGGGCTGCGAGCATGGGCGGCGGCGCTGTTGGGGTGCGTGCTATGTCGCGATCGGTATAGAGCAGGCGAGGGAAGTTGGGTAGCAAATACAGGCTTGGCTAATGGCGGCGCGCATCCGCTCAGGACCCTGGCCGAGCGTTCAAAAGCCGACGCCTGGCTGAAAAAGTGGGATATTTGTCCTTGTGACGAATTGAATGGCGCTGGAAGATCACGGCATGGAAACGCAATGCCCAGAAGCGCCATCCCGAGAGGCCGTCCATTTTCGCCGGATCGGGTTCGTGGTCTATCCGGACTGCCAGAGTCTCGATCTCAGCGGCCCTTTCGAAGCGTTCCATTGGGCCGACCTCATGTTGAGCGTGCTCAGAAAGCCGCCGACCTACCACTCCCTCGTAATCGCTAAAGCCGCAGGGCCTGTCCGGACGATGTCGGGATTGCAGATCGTCGCTTCCCACAGCTACGACGAATTGGGCGAGGGATTGGACACTTTGATCATCGTCGGCGGGACCGGTTGCGAAGCCGCAACCAAGGACTCCGCTCTCCTCGAATGGGTGCGGACGATCGCGCCCAAGACACGGCGGATCGTTTCGGTTTGCACTGGCGCATTCGTTCTCGCAGCGGCGGGCCTCCTAGACCGACGACGCGCGACAACACACTGGACTTATGCGGACCGTCTCGCGAAGACCTTTCCGTCAATCGACGTCGACGCGAGCCGCATCTTTGTTCGCGATGGGAATGTTTACACGTCAGGCGGGATCACAGCCGGTATCGACCTCGCCCTAGCTCTAGTGGAGGAGGATCTGGGTAGGGAAACGATGCTCGGCGTGGCGCGCGCGCTGCTCGTGTTTCCGAGGCGACCGGGCAGTCAATCGCAGTTCAGGGGCCATACGAGCATACTGGAGAAACCTTTACGAGCGGACGTCAGCGAACTTCAGACCTGGATGTTGGCTCATCCTGAGGCGGACCTGAGCGTCCCCGCGCTGGCTGAGCGCATGGCGATGAGCGAGCGCAATTTCTCGCGCCTGTTCCGCAATGAGACTGGTCAGACGCCAGCCGAATTCGCCGAACGAGCGCGCGCGGACGCGGCGCGCTCTAAGCTTGAGCACACGAATTCATCGATCGAGGTGATCGCTATGGAAACCGGTTTTGGAAACGCCGAACGCATGCGACGCACTTTTCAGCGCCTTTTCGACGCTAGTCCAGCCGACTATCGAGCGCGGTTCCGGTCGACGCTAGACGCCTAACTCGGCTGCGAAGCCGAGTTCGACCTGCACAGTTTCTTCTCAACCTGCATTGACCAGAACATGGGAGGGTCCCGTGCGCATTCTCTTTTTGACCTCTGCTCATAACAGCCTCAGCCAGAGGCTCTTCATTGAACTCACTGATCGCGGTTACGAAATTCGGGTCAGGGTCGTCGCGAATGGCGCGGATATGATTGAAGCCGCCGCTCATGAAGCGCCGGACCTGATTATCGCGCCGATGTTGAAGATTGCGGTTCCCCATGAAGTTTATTCGCGCAATCGCTGTCTAATCGTGCACCCTGGCATTAAAGGCGACCGAGGACCATCGTCGCTTGATTGGGCCATAACCAATGGCGAAAATCGGTGGGGCGTCACCATCCTGGAGGCCGCCGAGGATTTCGACGCGGGCCCGATCTGGGCGTCTTACGAATTCGCGCTCGACCCCGACCCGCCGACGAAGAGCGGCTTATATCGCGGGCCGGTCACCGAGGCCGCCTTACGAGGGGTGCTGGAAGCGATCAGGCGGATTGAGACCGGCGAAGTCCATTCGAAGGCTTGGCGGCCGCAGCCGCTCTCGGAGGCTATGTCTGATGCGCGAGGCCGCCTGCGCCCGCCGATGAAACAATCGGATCGCGCTATAGATTGGACGCTCGACACGACGGCGACGATCGTAAGGAAAGTTCGCGCGGCCGACAGCGCGCCGGGCGTCCTCAGCACGTTGCTCGGCGTGCATTGCTTCCTTTACGGCGCGCATGAAGAGGAGCGCCTTAAGGGCTCCCCGGGTCAGATCATCGCACAGCGCGACGGCGCGATCTGCATCGGCGCCATCGATGGCGCTGTGTGGATTTCCCATCTGAAGGCCAGGAGCAATCCGAACGCGCACAGGGAAATCTGCCGAACCGCCCGGACAGGCGCCGGCTGCGAACTATGCGACGAAGAATTCTGCGCTGTCGCCGGCGTCAAACTACCGGCAAGCCATGTGTTGGGTCCGCTGCTTCGTGGCGTGCCCGAGAAGTCGCTGCCCATCGATGCGCCGGTTGATTATCGGAGTTTCAGAGAAATCGTCTATCGTGAGGAGGATAAGGTCGGCTATCTGTCATTTGATTTCTATAATGGCGCAATGAGCACGACGCAGTGTCAGCGTCTGCGCGACGCCTTCCTATACGCCCGATCACGCCCCACCAGAGTCATCGCCCTGCTCGGCGGCCGCGATTTCTGGTCGAATGGCATTCATTTGAATGTGATCGAAGCGAACGCTGACCCCGCGGAAGAGTCCTGGCGGAATATTAACGCCATGGACGATCTGGTCCACGAGATCATCAACACCATGTCACACGATGTTATCGCCGGATTGCGTGGCAATGCCGGAGCGGGCGGCGCGATCCTCGCGCTTGCAGCCGATCAGGTCTTTGCGAGGCCGAATGTTGTCCTTAACCCGCACTATCGGGGCATGGGGGAACTTTATGGTTCGGAATACTGGACCTATCTGCTTCCGCAGCGCGTGGGACAAACAAAGGCGAATGAACTAACTCAATCCTGCCAGCCTCTCGGCGCACAGAGAGCCCGAGAGATCGGCTTTCTTGACGATGTCTTCGGCGAAGGCGTTGAGGGCTTTGAAGAAGAGCTGAGGTTGCGAGCGGTCGAACTCGCCAAGACTCCCAATTACAAATCCATCCTTCTGGAAAAACACGAGCGCCGATTGGAAAACGAATCTCTCAAGCCGCTGGCGACCTATCGCGCCGAGGAGCTCGAGAGGATGGAGATAAACTTTTTTGGATCAGATCCAGCCTACCACGAGGCGCGTCGACGATTCGTTTTCAAGGGCAAGCCGCCGACAGTCGAGTCGGGTTCGTTAATTCTGCGAGACCGAATGGAAGCGCCGGCAAGCGTGGCTACGGACGCCTATGGACCTGAACTCCAATCAAATTGGGCGTTGGAACAGGATCAAAGATCGCCCGCTATGGCTAAAGCGTGGACCAATCTGCTGCAGGTGGCGGTGCGACGTTTTTTTACGGCGGCTCAATGACGAGATCGCGAATTGAGGGGCTGGCTCGCGTGGTTCGTCGCGCAAGAGACGACCGCGCGATGCCTGGCCATCGTCCCTAAGTTCGTTGGAGCCCTTCGCCAGATACGTCATGTTTGGCGCCGCAGGCCTGACCGGGAACTGGAGCGCCGCTTAGCCGGCTTCAGACCGCAGGCATCCGGGCCATCAGTCTGCATGCGACGCCGCCGAGCCGACGCGCATAATGTTCGGATGAAAATCTCTCTTCGTATAGAGCGCGCGTATCGCTCGCCATCGGATCGCTCCTTTCTCCGGCGGAGCAACATTTCGTCATCGCGGCGGCGAATTCGCTGGCCTCGTCCGCGATGAAGACATTGCGGAGCCGCGAAGGCTCGATTTCCATTCCCCTGAAAGCCTTCGACGTCGCGATGACGGGCAGGCCGCTCGACAGAGCTTCCACGGTCTTGATTGAAAGGCCGTGACCTTCTTTGGTCGGGAGGAGAACGATGGCTGCGCCGGCGTAGGCGGCCCCTATATCGTCTATCCTGCCTCGGAATAGATCGCGGCGCTCTTCATAAAGCCGCCTGTCACGGCTTTTAACGCCTTGGGCGATGTCGCCATAAATCGAAATCGACATTCCAGGCGCGAGCGGGACAACATGCTTCAGGAACCATCGGGCGCTGATGTAGTTGGCGGCGTTGTTGCCTGCGACAAAGACAGCCTGGACGCCCTTGTCGCCAGCAAGCACGGGCGCGATCGACGGATAGATGAGTTCATGAGAAGAGAAGGGCAGCAGCTGACGGAACGTCGCATGCTCCTCCGAATTCAAATGTATGCAAACATCGGCTCGACCGAGCCAGTCGAGTTCGACCGCGAGCATGCTGTTATAGCCAACATATGGCGGGATAATGAATCCGGTCCGATTGCGCAACTCGTACTGCCGCGCCTGGATATCGTGAGTGTCGATCACTACGGGAATGCGGCGTCTCTTGCGCATTCTTTCGACGAAGGGCATCACGAAGAAATGGTTCGCATGGATCAAGTCAATCGCGTCGAGATCGAGCCCTGCGGGCAGCGGCGCGCGCTTCACCAGCTCCACCAGCCAACTGGCGTGATCGCCGTGAAGAAGGCGGCGCCAGCCATCCTTCAGGAGCGCCGTCTTGAAGAGATCCGGGATCGTGGCCGATGATTCATATCTCTCGTCGGCCGCAAGGTCCCGACTATGCAGCCTATAATTCTTCCAGCGCGCGCCGCCGCCGATCGAGGGCGCGACATCGTCCATAAGCGCAACAGAAAGCACACGCGCGCCAAGACTTTTATACGCTCTTATTTGACTGGCGATGACCTGATGCGTTCCGCAGGAGTGCCACGCAGGATGCACGACTGCGACTGTTTTTCCCGATAGCGCGGCGCGGCCGGGAACCGATTGATGTACCGACATCCCAATGACCCTTGTTGGGTCCTATGTCGGATTCCCTGGAGACAATTATTTGTTCGATTTGTTTCGTTTTGTTTCGACGTCAAACCTTGGGCAGGCACACCTTCGCGACGAGGCCGCCGCCAGTCCGCTCGTCCAACGTCAGGCGTCCGCTGTGGGCTTCCACGATCGCGCGCGCGATCGCCAAGCCCAGTCCGAAGCCCTCGGTTGCTTTTGAGGACGCGACGATATCTCCCCGCTCGAAAGGTTCGAGCATCGACTCCCTCTTTTCCTGGGGGATGCCTGGACCCCTGTCGACAATCTCGACGATCGCCGCTTCATCGCCTTCCAACAGGCGCACCTCGGGGCTCTCCCCATATTTCACCGCGTTGTCTATAAGGTTGGAAAACGCGCGCTCCAGATTGTCCGGGCTGCCCAGAACATTTACGTGATCGAGCCCGTCGTAACGCACGTCGGCGCCCGCATCGGCGAACTGGTCGACAACCGCCTGCAAAAGGCTCGCCAGATCCAGCGCAACCGCCTCCTGCTGGAGGCCGCCGCGCAGGTAGTCAAGGCAGCCGCCGACCATCGCTTCCATCTGGTCGAGGTCCCGCAACAGTTTCGCTTTCGTGTCGCTGTTTTCGATGTATTCAGCGCGAAGACGCATCCGCGTAATTGGAGTCCGCAGATCATGGCTGACCGACGTCAACATCCTCGTTCGTTGGGAGGACATCTCCGTGATGCGACGTTGCATGCGGTTGAAGGCCTGCGTCGCCTTGCGGACCTCTTCGGGGCCGGTCTCCGGCAGCGGCGCCGGGACGCTGTCGAGGCCGAAGGATTCGGCGGCGTTGGCGAAGTTCGTGAGAGGTCGCGTAAGCGACCGCGCGGCCCATAAGGAGAAAACGAGCAGGCTGATCGCGACGAAACCCAGCGAGACCATCGCGAACCGACGAAATCCGGGATGCCGGGTCGGAGCGTCGAGCACGAATTTTTGACCGTCATGCAGCGATCCAATCAATTGCCTGTCGCCATCGTAGGTTTCGATCTTTACGCCAGCGGGAAGTCGGGATTGGAAATAGGCTGGAGGGCCCTTGTTCTGTGCGGCGATTTCAGGCGCTGAGAGCGCGACGTGAAACCCCGGAAGGTTTGCGTTAAAGGCTGTGGCGATCGCCGGCCTTTCGGCGACTGAGGCGGCGTCCAGCGCGGTCAGGGCAGCCACGACTATTGAGGCGCTCAGGTCCCGAGGATCGCTCGGATCGGGGTGAGTCAGGAAAAGGATGGCGGTCACCGCCGCGTGGAAAAGGCCGACGCATAAAAGGAGGAGAAGTCCCAGCTGCACATTGATGTTTCGGAGCGCGGACATTCTCACTGAATGCTGACTTTCGCCGTAAACGCATAGCCCATCGAGCGGACCGTCTGAATCAGCGCCGGGTCTCGCGGGTCATTCTCGATCTTTTGACGAAGCCGGCTTATCAGGATGTCCACGCTCCGCTCGGTCGTTGACGCCGCCTTCAGTTCGTCGCGCGAGAATACCTTTCCGGGATTGCGGCAGAGCGTCAGCAACAGATCGAATTCCGCGCTCGTCAGAATCACCCTTACGCCGGTCGGCCCCAACAGACGACGAGCGGAAGGGTCCAAAATATATCCGGAGAAGGAATAGGCGACGATTTTCTGGGGCGGCCCGATATCCGGAGCAGTCCGCCGAAGGACGGCGCCGATTCGCGCGAGCAGTTCACGCGGAATGAAGGGTTTGACCAGATAATCGTCGGCGCCAAGTTCGATTCCGAGTATCCGGTCCGTGTCTTCGCCTCGGGCGGTCAGCATGATCAACGGCGGACCTCCTATGTTCCGCAAACGCATGCAGATCGAAAGTCCGTCCTCGCCGGGGAGATTAATGTCGAGCACGATGAGATCGACCTGCTCGCTGGCGAGAATCTCGTCTGTCTGCTTGCCGTCCCTGGCAAGCATCACTTTGAACCCTTGGTCAGTCAGGTATCTCGATAGCAGCGATCTGATTTCTTCGTCGTCCTCTACGACGAGGATCCGTCGATTTTCGACCGCGCTTGATGCGGTTTCATTCAAGGCCAATGATCTCATTTGCTCGCGGCGCCGAGCGAGCGGCGAGTCGCCAACCGAGGATTCCGTAAGGGCGTGTCGAGATTCTGGCGCGTTTGTTTCGGTTTGTTGCAGGCAGGGACTCGGCGTGTGCGGCGGGCGGACATAAAGAAATCTTTATATCTTTATTGCATTTCTCGGCCGCCCCTGCTATAGGCTCGCTCCGAGCCGCAGGCCTGAGCCAGCGGCGGGAGTTTGGCTGAGCCGCTTCCTTGGTGTCATTCCCGGCAGGCCGCAGGCCTGACCGGGAATCCAGAGCAGACGAAGAAGTACTGGCTTTGCTCTGGATTCCCGATCGCTTCGCTGACGCAAAGCGTCGGGAATGACACCGAGGGGTTCGACAGAGACAGGGGCATACGGGGCAGGCACCAAAGAGGGCCTTGCTCTGGATTCCCGATCGCTTCGCTCGCGCGAAGCGTCGGGAATGACAGCCGAGAGGTTCGGCTGAGTTAGGGATATCCGAGGCGTCGCCAAAGAGGGGGCGTTCTGGATTCACGATCGCGCTTTGCGCCTCGGGAATGACAGCCGGGAGGAAGCCCAATCGCGCATCGGGAAGGACAGCCGAGACCGGGCCGCGCGCAAAACAGAAGGATTTCGCATGACCGCACATCACTTTAACGATTTCGCCGTCACCGACCTTTCGCTGGCCGAATGGGGCCGCAAGGAAATCGCCATCGCCGAGACGGAAATGCCGGGCCTGATGGCGACCCGCGCCGAATATGGCCCGTCGCAGCCGCTCAAAGGCGCGCGCGTCGCGGGCTCCTTGCATATGACCATTCAGACGGCGGTGCTGATCGAGACGTTGAAGGCGCTCGGCGCCGACGTGCGCTGGGCGTCGTGCAACATCTATTCGACGCAGGATCATGCCGCCGCCGCCATCGCCGCGACGGGCACGCCGGTCTTCGCCAAGAAGGGCGAGAGCCTGGAAGATTACTGGGACTACACCCACAAGATTTTCGAATGGGGCGACGGCGGCTGCCCGAACATGATCCTTGACGACGGCGGCGACGCGACGCTGCTCATCCATCTCGGCCTGCGCGCCGAGCAGGGCGACGTCGCCTTCCTCGAAACCGCTTCGAATGAAGAAGAGGAAGTTCTCTACGCCTCGATCAAGAAGCGCCTGAAGGCCAATCCCGGCTTCTACAAGCGCAACGCCGAGGCGATCAAAGGCGTCACCGAAGAGACGACGACCGGCGTGCATCGGCTTTACACGATGCACAAGGAGGGCAAGCTCCTTTGGCCGGCGATCAACGTCAACGACTCGGTGACGAAGTCGAAATTCGACAATCTCTATGGCTGCCGCGAGTCGCTCGTCGACGGCGTGCGCCGCGCCACTGACGTGATGATGGCCGGCAAGGTCGCCTGCATCGCCGGCTATGGCGACGTCGGCAAGGGCTCGGCGGCCTCATTACGCAACGCCGGCTGCCGCGTGATCGTCACCGAAATCGATCCGATCTGCGCGCTGCAGGCGGCGATGGAAGGCTACGAGGTGACGACGATGGAGGAAGCGGCACCGCGCGCCGATATTTTCTGCACGGCGACCGGCAATGTCGACGTCATCACCCTCGATCACATGCGCGCCATGAAGGACCGCGCGATTGTCTGCAACATCGGCCATTTCGACTCGGAGATTCAGGTCGCCGGCCTGCGCAATCTCAAATGGCACAATGTGAAGCCGCAGGTCGACGAGATCGAGTTCCAGGACGGCAAGCGCATCATCCTGCTCGCGGAAGGGCGCCTGGTGAATCTCGGCTGCGCGACGGGCCACCCGTCCTTCGTGATGTCGGCGTCCTTCACCAATCAGACGCTGGCGCAGATCGAATTGTGGACCAAGCAGGGTAAGTATGCGATCGGCGTCTATACACTGCCCAAGCAACTCGACGAGAAGGTCGCCTCGCTCCATCTCGATAAGATCGGCGTGAAGCTGACGCAGATGACCGACGAGCAGGCGAAGTATCTCAACATGCCGAAGAACGGCCCATTCAAGCCGGAACATTACCGGTATTGAGTTATGGCCGGGCTTGTCCCGGCCATGCAGGCCAACGGCCGGAGAAATCGATTCAACGGTTTTGCCCGTGCGCGGCCTCGCTTCTTGCCGGAAGCGGGGCCGTCTCGTTTGAAAACGTCCAATCGCCCCGCAAACGCGATTCCGTTTTGTCCCTTTGCGCTTTAGATTGAAACTGATTCGCATCCGGCGCGGCGGGGCTTGAGGGCGCCCTGCGTCTTGCCGTCGGGCTCAATCGGCATGGTCCTGCGCGCCGCAGGCCTCGTCCGCGTCCTGCGTGAGCCGCTTTAGGCGGTGTCGTGATGAGCACCCCGCAACTGACCGTGGAGACCGGTTCTCGTGACGCGCCAAGCCGATCGCAGGCAAGCTGATCGCAGGCAAGCCGATCGCCAGCAGGCGGAGTCGTCGTCGCAATGATGGGGCGGCGGCGCGCGACCAGCTTTGGCGCTTCCGATTTTGCCGGCGCTTCGCTCGGGTCCCTGCTGCTTTGGCTCGATGCGACGCCGGCGTGCGCGGCAGTCGCCCTCGATGAACTGCCGATCGATCCGCATATCGTCAGCTTCGCCTTGAGCGGCGGCCTGGCGATGTTCGCCGCGGCGATCGTCATCAGCTATCTGCGCGAACGCGCCGTCTGGCGCCGGCGCGAGGCCGCGTTGATCGCCGAACTCGACGACTCCCGCGCCCAGCTCGACCGGGCGAAAAACTTCCTTGCGTCGGAGCCGCAGATTTTCATCGCCTGGAAGTCGCCTGACGCCGAACCGGACATTCATTCGTCGTCGCTGGTCATGACCGGGGCCGCCGCGCCGCGCCGAATTTTGAACTTTGAAGCCTGGCTCGCGCCCAGGGACGCTGAGGAGCTGGGAAGCGCCGTCGAGCGTCTGCGGCGTAGCGGCGAAAGCTTTCGCCTGGCGCTCACGGGAGTCGCCGGGCGTCATTTCGACGCCGACGGCCGGGCGGTTGGCGGCGGCGTCGTGCTGCGCATACGCGAGGTCTCCGGCGACCGGCTGGAGCTAATCGGCCTGCGCGAGCGCCATAACGCGGCGCAATCCGAACTCAACGGTCTGCGCGCGATGCTCAAGGCGCTGCCGGCGCCGTTTTGGATTCGCGACGAGGCCGGTGAACTGGTCTTCGTCAATGACGCTTATGCGCAGGCGGTCGAGGCGAAGAGCCCCGAAGACGCCATCGCGCGCAAACTGGAGCTGCTCGACCAGTCGGCGCGCGGCGCGGCCGATCAGGCGCGCTTAAAGAACAGCGTATGGCGCGAGCGTGTCAACGCAGTGGTCGCCGGCGAACGTCATCAGCTCGACGTGACGCAGGCGGCCGCATCCGGCGCCGCCGCCGCCATCGCCATCGACCGGCGCGAAGTCGAGACCGTGCGCGCCGACCTCGAACGGCAGATGCAATCGCATGTGCGCACGCTCGATCAGCTGCCAACGGCGGTGGCGAGCTTCGATCGCGCGCGCCGGCTGATTTACAGCAATGACGCTTACGCCAAGCTATGGCAGCTCGACCCGAATTTCCTCGAACAGCAACCGACCGACGGACAGATTCTCGACCGGCTGCGCGCAGAGCAGCGCGTCCCCGTCGAGTCCGACTACAGGGCGTGGAAGGAGCGCTTGTTCGAGGCCTATCATTCGCCGGAGCCGATACGCCATACCTGGCATCTGCCCAATGGCAGGATCATTGATGTCGTCGCGCATTCAAACCCGAAAGGCGGCGTCACCTATCTCTATGACGACGCCACCAAGGCCTATGATCTCGAAACCCGATTCAATGCGCTCGACCGCATGCAGAGCGAAACGTTGGATACGCTTCAAGAGGGCGTCGCGGTTTTTGGCTCCGACGGGCGTCTGAAGTTCAGCAATCCAGCCTTCGCCCGCCTGTGGCGCCTCGATTCCGACATTCTGGCCAAGAGGCCGCGCTTCGAGGCGCTCGCCGCCAAATGTTGCGCGCTTCACCCGGAAGAAGAGACATGGGCGGCGCTGCAAGCCTTCGTCACCGGACTTAACGAAATGCGCGAAGGCTTCACCCGGCGCATCGAACGCAACGACGGCCTCGTCCTCGACTGCGCCGCGCAACCTCTGCTCGACGGCGCTGCGCTGCTCACCTTTGTCGATGTTTCGAACGACGTGAATGTCGAACGCGCATTGACGGATCGCAATAAGGCGCTGCTCGCCGCCGAAAAATTGCGCAACGACTTCATTCATCACGTCAGTTACGAATTGCGCTCGCCGCTGAACAACATCAACGGTTTCGTCCATCTTCTCGGTGAGTCGTCGACGGGGCCGCTCAATGCGCGCCAGCGCGAATATCTCGGCTATGTGAGCAAATCATCGGCGGCGCTGCTCGCCATCGTTGACGACATTCTTGATCTCGCGACCATCGACGAAGACGCGATGCAGCTCGAGTTTTCCGAGGTCGACGCCGAGGCGACGATGCGCGCAGCGATCGAAGGCGTGCAGGACCGGCTTGTCGAAAATTCGATCGAGGTGCAGATCGTCCCGATGGATGACGTCGGAACGTTCCGCGGCGACGCCAAGCGGGTGCGCCAGATTCTGTTCAATCTTCTTTCCAACGCCATCGGCTTCTCGCGTCCGGGCCAGACGGTGACGCTCGCCGCCATGCGGCGCGAGAACGAAATCGTCTTCAAGGTCACCGACCGCGGGCGCGGCATGTCGCCCGAAATTCTCGAACGCGTTTTCGATCGCTTCGAATCTCACACCGCCGGCTCGCGTCACCGCGGGGTAGGACTTGGACTCTCCATCGTGCGCGCCCTCATGGAGCTTCACGGCGGCAGGGTCCTCATCGATTCCGCGCCGGGCGAAGGCACCACCGTGACCTGCATTTTTCCCGCGCAAGCCGCGCATGAAGAGGCGCATCTCGCGGCGGCGCGCGCGGGAGGCGCCGAGTGAGCGAGGAGACGGCGCAAAAATCGGTCTGGCGTCTCGACGTCGCCAGCGAAGCCGAAACCATCGAACTGGCGCATGAGTTTTCGACGCTCGTTCGCAGCGGCGACGCCGTCATGCTCTCGGGCGATCTCGGTGCGGGAAAAACCACATTCGCGCGGGCGATGATCCGCGCTTTGGTCGACGATCCGGGGCTTGAGGCGCCGAGCCCGACCTTCACGCTGATGCAGATTTACGAAGGCGCCGGAAAGCGCGTCGTCCACGCCGACTTCTACCGGTTGGAGAATACTGCGGAACTTGACGGATTGGGTTGGGAAGAGGCGACTGACGACGCGATCGTGCTTGTCGAATGGGCCGAACGCGCCCGCGAATCGCTTTCGCCCGACCGACTGGAAGTGCGCTTAAGTTTTGTCGATGGCGACAATCGAGAGGCGCGGCGTCTGACCATTTCCGGCTATGGCGGCTTCGTCACGCGTCTTGCATCCTTCAAGACGATTCGCGAACTTTTCCGGAAGGCCGGCTGGGCCGGCGCCAAGCGCAGCTTTCTGCAAGGCGACGCCTCAACGCGCGCCTATGAGCGTCTCGAACATCCGGACGGACGCCGCGCCATCCTGATGATCTCGCCGGCGCGTCCTGACGGACCGCCGATTCGCTACGGCAAATCCTACAGCGCCATCGCGCGCCTTGCTGAAAATGTCGTTCCTTTCGTCGCCTTGTCGCAAGCGCTGCGCGGATGGGGCCTTTCCGCGCCTGAAGTTTACGCAAAGGATCTCGACGCCGGCTTGCTCCTCATCGAGGACCTCGGCGGCGAGGGCGTCGTCGATGAGAACGGCCCCATTGCCGAGCGCTATCTCGAAGCGACGGGCGCGCTCGCCCATCTCCACGCGCAACGTCTGCCGGACACGATCGCGGTCGAAGGCTATGGCGATTATCGTATCCCGCCCTATGATCTCGACGCGCTGCTCATTGAAGTCGAGTTGCTGGTTGACTGGTATCTGCCGCGCCTGAAGGCGCCCATCGCGTCGGGCGCGCGCGCCATCTTTCTCAATCTTTGGCGCCAGGCGCTCGTCGAAGTGGCGGACGCCGCCCCGACCTGGACGCTGAGGGACTACCACTCGCCCAATCTGTTGTGGCTTGCGCAGCGCATTGGCTTGGCGCGGGTCGGAATCCTCGATTTCCAGGACTGTGTGCTTGGCCATCCCGCCTATGACGTCGCGTCGCTTGGTCAGGACGCCCGCGTCGACGTGCCCGACGATTTGGAGTTGAAGCTCCTCGCCTCTTACGCCAAACTGCGGCGCGAAGCCGATCCCGAGTTTGATATGGCGGCATTCGCCAAGGCTTACTCGATCCTGGCGGCGCAGCGCGCAACCAAGATATTGGGAATTTTCGCGCGGCTCGATCAACGCGACGGCAAGCCGCAATATCTCGCGCATCTTCCGCGGGTCGAATCTTATCTAAGAAAAAGCCTGCGCCATCCGGCGCTGGCCGACGTCAAGGCGTGGTATGAGGCCAACATCCCCGGTTTGTTTCGAGACGCCTGATTCGCCGGCGCTTACGTGTGCGCCGCACGTCGCCATGGTGTTCGCCGCCGGGCTTGGGACGCGCATGCGGCCGCTGACCGAGAGCACGCCAAAGCCGCTGGTTTCCGTCGCCGGCCGCACGCTCCTTGACCGGGCGCTGGACGAATTCGAGAGGGTCGGCGTCGAAACGGCGATCGTCAATGTACATCACCTCGCCGATCAGATCGAGGCGCATCTCGCGAAACGCGCACGCCCGCGCATCGTGATTTCCGACGAGCGCGCGCTGCTGCTGGATCAGGGTGGCGGAATCAAGAAGGCGCTTCCGCTGATCGGCGACGATCCTTTCTTCGTCTGCAATACCGACGCCTTCTGGCTCGACGCCGCGCGCTCCAATATTCTCGCGCTCGCCGAGGCTTTCGACGCCGACAGAATGGATGCGGCGCTCCTGCTCGCGCCGACGATCGGAAGCGTCGGCGTCGACTGGGACGGCGATTTCGATCTTGACGCCGAGGGTCGCATCGTCCGACGCGATGGCCCGAAGCCCTACGTTTACGCCGGCGTCGGACTCATGAGGCCGCAACTCTTCGCGGACGTTGCGGAAGATGTGTTCAGGCTCGCGCCGTTCTTTTTTGACGCCGCCAGCAAGGGACGACTCTATGGCGTCGTCTCGAGCGGCCTCTGGCTTCATGTCGGCACGGTCGCCGCGATCGCAGACGCCGAGCGGGCGATCGCCGCGCGTCGGCGCTGAACGCGATGCTCGCGCGGCGTCGCAATCTCTTCACCATTTCGCCTGGCGCGCCGTTTCTTAACGCTTTCGTTCGCGCGCTGCTCGACGGCGAGATCGTTCCCGCTCTATCGCGCGATACGCCGCCGCTGACGATGGCGCGCGCCACCATCTATGTGCCGACCCAGCGCGCGGCGCGCGCGCTTTCGGCCGAGTTCGCGCAGGAGTCGAGCCAGCGCGCCGCGCTGCTGCCCCGCATCCTGCCTCTCGGCGCTCTGGAGGAAGGCGAGAGCGCGGCTCTGTTCGGCGCTGACATCGACATCGACTCCGATGCGCCGCTCGCCGCTCCAATCGAAGAGTTGGAAAGGCGTCTCCTCCTGTCGCAGCTCATTTTGCAATGGGCGGAAGCGCTGGGGCGCGCCATCATCTCGATCGATTCGACCGGCGCGCCCAATCTGCATGAAAGCGAACCGCTTCTCGTCGCATCAACGCCGTCCGCCGCCTATGCGCTCGCCGCTGACCTCGGCGCGCTGATCGACGAATTGAACATTGAAGAGGTTCCGGTCGATGCGTGGGAGACTCTCAGCGACGACGCTTACAGCGATTTCTGGGCGATCACGACGCGCTTTCTGCAGATCGCCCTGCGCGAATGGCCGCAGATTCTAATGGAGCGCGGACGGATCGACGCCAGCGCCTGTCAGAAGCGCCTGGTCGAAGCGCAAATCGCGGCGCTGACCCGCGCGCCGCCGGCCGCGCCGGTGATCGCGCTCGGCTCCACCGGCGCGCAGCCGACGACGGCGCGGCTTCTCGCCGCCATCGCTTCGCTCGACAATGGCGCGGTGGTTCTGCCCGGCCTCGATCAGATCATGAGCGCAGACGCCTGGGCGCGCGTGGGCGAGTCCGAGATCGCTGGCGAGCCGGCCTTCACCCATCCGCAGACGATGTTGAAACGCCTGCTCGCCGCAATCGGCGCCGCGCGCGACGAGCCGCGGGAGCTTGCGCGGCTGACGCCAGCGCTCGCGGCGCGACGGGCGTTCGTATCGCAAGCCATGGCGCCGGCCGAGGCCACATCCGCATGGCGCGATTATCAGGCCACCGAGAGCGGCGGCTTTACCCAGGCGCTCGAAGGCGTCGTTGCGCTGGAAGCGCCGGACGAGCGGCTTGAGGCGTTGACGCTCGCGCTCTTCCTGCGCAAAGCGCTGGACACGCCGGGCCGCACGGCGGCTGTGGTGACGCCGGATCGGCTGATCGCGCGGCGCGTCGCCGCCGAGCTGCGCCGCTTCGATATCGAGATCGACGATTCCGGCGGCATGCCGCTCGCGCGGACGTCGCTCGGCGCGCTGGCGCGGCTCGTCGCGGCGATCGCATCGGATGGCGCGGGCGCCGTCAACGTCGCCGCACTGCTCGCGCATCCTCTGACCGCGCTCGGACTTTCGCGCTCGCGCGTTGAAGCGCTCGCGCCGGCAATCGAGATCGGCGTGCTGCGCGCCTTCGGCCAGGCAGACGGGAGCTGGGCGTCACGCGTCGCTCCGGCGCGCGAATTGGCGCGCGCGCCGCACGCCCATCCGGCGGCGCGCCGCATCACAGATGACGAATGGCGGGCGATCGAAGTTGCGCTTTCCTACATCGACGCCGGTTTCGCGACCTTTGCCGAATTGGCGCCGACGGCGTCGCTCCCGGAACGCGCGCGCGCCCATCGCGCCGCGCTCGACGCCGTGATCGCCGGCGTCGAAGACCTTGATGAAGAGGGCGCGTCGACGCTGTTCGAACTCCTCGACCGGCTCGCGTACGCCGAAGCGCCGCCGGGGTTCGACGCACAAAATTATTCGGCGCTGTTCGATCGACTTCTTTCCGAAACGATGCTGCGCGGTCCGAGGCGCGCCCATCCGCGGTTGAAGATTCTCGGTCCTTTGGAAGCGCGGCTCATCGACGCCGACCTCATCCTGCTCGCCGGACTGGACGAAGGCGTATGGCCGCCCCAGACCGACACGGGCGCCTTTCTCAATCGCTCGATGCGCGCCCAGCTCGGCCTGATGGCGCCGGAGCGGCGCATCGGCCAGAGCGCCCATGATTTCATCATGGCGCTGGGCGCGAAGCGGGTCGTGCTGAGCCGCGCGATCAAGCGCGATGGCGCGCCGACAATTCCCTCGCGCTTCATCGCCCGTTTGTCGGCGCTTGCAGGGGACGCCTTCGAAGACTGCAAAAAGCGCGGCGACGCCATGCTCGCCGTCGCCGCTGCGCTGGATCGGCCCAAGGAGACGACATCGATCGAACGGCCGCAGCCGCGCCCGCCCCTTGCGCTGCGGCCGCAACGCTTGAGCGTCACCCGCATTGAACGGTTGCGGCGTGATCCTTACGCGATATTCGCCGAATATGTTCTGAAACTCGCGCCGCTCCCGCCGATCGGCAGGGAAACCGGCGCACGAGAGATCGGGATGGCGATCCATGAGGCGCTTGCGGAGTTCGTTACGCGAAATCCACATGGCGCACTCCCGCAAAACGCGCGCGACGTTCTGCTCGATCTCGCGCGCGAGAAGCTCGACGGCTTCATGACCGATCCGTCTTTCGTGAGCTTTCAATGGCCGCGCGTCGAGGCCGGACTTGATCATGCGCTGAGCTTCGAACAGGCGCGTCGCGCGCGCGGCTGCGAGATTCATGTCGAAACGCGCGGCGAGATGGCGCTGACGCTCTCCGACGCCAGCCTGTTTCGCGTGACCGCAATTGCGGATCGGATAGAAGTCGACGGAGACGGCGACGCCTATGTCTTCGACTATAAGACCGGCGCGCCGCCGACCAACAAGCAGGTGAAGGCTGGCTGGTCGCCGCAGCTGACGTTGGAGGCGGCGATGATCGAGGCCGGCGCCTTCGCAAACATCCGCGCCCGCAATGTCGCCGGCGCCGCCTATATCGGGTTGCGCGATCGCGGCGCGACGCAATGGCTCGAATGGAAAGACGCTGGCTTCGCCGATGTCGTCGCTGCGCATCGCGCGCAGCTGCAAGAGCTGTTGTCGCAGTTCCGCGATGAATCGATGCCCTACGCCTCGCGGCCGCATCCGGCTTTCCTCAGCGACGTCGGCGATTATGATCATCTCGCGCGCGTCAAGGAATGGATGCGCGGCGGCGGAGAGCCGGCATGAGCGGGCGACCTGTCGGCGGCCTGACGATCCAACGCCAGCAGACGGCTTCCGATCCCTCTGCGTCGGCCTGGGTTTCGGCGCATGCCGGGTCGGGCAAGACTCATGTGCTGGCGCAGCGGGTGTTGCGGCTGCTGCTGGCCGGCGCGCGGCCATCGCAGATTTTGTGTCTCACCTACACCAAGGCCGCCGCCGCCAATATGGGATCGCGTGTTTTCGATCGACTCGCGCGTTGGGCGACGCTCGACGACGCCGCGCTCGCCAAAGACATCGCCGAGATGGGCGCGACGGTCGAGTCGCGCATTGATCTTGATGCTGCGCGACGGCTTTTCGCGCGCGCCGTGGAGACGCCTGGCGGGCTCAAAATCCAGACGATTCACGCCTTCTGCGAGAAACTGCTTCACGTCTTTCCACTTGAAGCCAATGTGCCGGCGTCCTTCCGCGTGGTCGACGATCTCGAGCGTGCCGAGCTGATGGACGTCGCGCGCCGGCGCGCGCTCGACTCCGCGACGCGAGACGGCGGCCCGCTGCGAAAGGCGCTGGAGCTCGTCGCCCGCGACTCTTCCGCCGCTGGTTTCGACGCCCTCTGCGATGAATTGCTGCATCAACGTCAGGATATCGCGCGCATGCGCGAGCAGGACGGTTATGACGCGAGAGTTTTCGCCGCGCTCGGACTGCGCCCTGACGAAACGCTGGCGCGGATCGAAGCGGCGATCATCGAGGATGGCGAACCGCCGGCGGCATGGCCGGCGCTCGCCAAATCGCTGCGCAGCGGTTCGCCAAACGACGGCAAGCTCGCGGTTTCTCTTGACTCCGCCTTCGCACTTGCGCCGCATCCGGACTGTATCGACGTCTATCTCTCGGCCTTTTTCACCAAGGACGGCGACCCGCGCGGGAACGAAAAAACGAAAATCATCACACGCGGTCTCTTTGAGCGCGAACCGCAGCTTCTGGCGCGCATGGAGGCCGAGCGCGACAGGCTCATTCCGCTCATCGAAAAGCGCAAGGCGGCGGCCGCCGCCGAACGCGCGCTGGCGCTGCATGCGCTAAGCGACGCCGTCTTGAGCGAATATGAGCGCGCCAAAAGGCGGCGTGGATTGCTCGACTATGACGATCTGATCGAAGGCGCGCGGCGCCTCCTCTATCGGTCGAGTCCGTCATGGGTTCTCTATAAGCTCGACGCGCAGATTGATCACATTCTGCTCGATGAGGCGCAGGATACGAGTTCCGACCAATGGGATATTCTGGCGGCGATGGCCGATGAATTTTGCGCCGGCGCCGGCGCGCGCGAGGCAAGGCGCGGACCGCCGCGAAGCTTCTTTGCGGTCGGCGACGAGAAACAGTCGATCTTTTCGTTTCAAGGCGCGGCGCCCGAGAGATTCGAGGCGATGCGGCGCGAGTTTGGCCGCAGGTTCAAAGTCGTCGAACGCCGTTTCGAAGAGGTGAGGCTTACGCAATCGTTCCGCTCGGCGCCGGGCATACTGCAAGCCGTGGACGACGTTTTCGCGGTTGAAGCAAATCGCCTTGGCTTAAGTTTCGATCCGCAGGAGCCGGCGCCAAGGCATCAGGCGTGGAAATCCGACGTCGCCGCGCTTATCGAAATCTGGGAGTCGATCGGCGCGAAAAAGGCGGCGGACCCGAGCGATTGGCGTCTGCCGATCGATCACGTCGATGCGAACGACCCCAATGAGAAGCTGGCGCACAGGATCGCGCGAAAGGTCAGGGCGCTGCTGGCGCCCGAAGGCGGCGAATGCGTCGAGGATCGAGCGGCTTTGCGCCCGGTCGCGGCCGGCGACATATTGATTCTCGTGCGCAAGCGCGGCCCGCTGTTCGAGGCGATCATTCGCGCTTTAAAGAGCGAAGGCGTCGCCGTGGCCGGCGCCGACCGGCTCAATCTCGCCGATCACATCGCCGTGCATGATCTCGTCGCGCTCGGACGCGCGGCGCTCCTCCCGCAAGACGATCTGACCTTGGCGTGCGTGCTGAAGTCGCCCTTCTTCGGCTTCGACGATGACGATCTCATCGCCTTCGCGCCCGATCGACGCGCGTCGCTTATCGAAGCGCTCGCGGAATCCGAAGAGCCGCGCCGCCGCGCCGCCGCCGCGCGTCTGTTGCAGTTGCGGCGCGACGCCGCCCAATTTGCGCCCTTCGATTTCTACAGCCGCGTTCTCGGCGCAGACGGAGGACGTGCGCAGCTCGTCGCAAGGCTTGGCGGCGAAGCCGAAGACGCCATCGACGAATTCTTGAAACTCGCCGCGAGCTTCGAACGCGAGCAATCGCCGTCTCTGACGGCCTTCCTGGCGATGGCCGAGTCGCTCGATCTGTCGATCAAGCGCGATATGGAATCTGCAGGCGGCGCGGTGCGGGTGATGACCGCGCACGCGGCCAAGGGAATGGAGGCGAAAATCGTCTTCATGCCCGACACCTGCGGCGCGCCTGCCGGCAAGCATGACCCGAAGCTTTATGTGGTCGGAAGGGATGACGAGGCGGTTCTCCTCTGGTCGCTTGGCAAGGACAGCGATCCGGTTGCGCTCAAAGCGGCGCGTGACGCGCATCGGCGCGGCGAACGCGAGGAAAGCCAGCGCCTGCTCTACGTCGCGCTGACGCGGGCCGAGGAGCGGCTTTATATCTGCGGCGCTCATGGCGTGAAGGGGCGCGCTGAGGGCTGCTGGTATGACGCCATTCGCCACGCGCTGGAATCGAGCTGCGAAACCGTAACCGATCCGCTCGACCCTGCATTGACCATTCTGCGCCGCGGCGTCGTCTTGCCGCGATCTGATCTTACAAGAGGGGACCAGGCGCCTGTCGCCATCGAACTTCCTGCTTTCGCCACAACCAAGGCGGAGCGCGAAGCGGCGCCGGCGCCGCCGCTGCGGCCGTCGAGCGCGCTCGCCGGCGCCGATGTTATCGACTTCGCGGGCGATGGTCCGGGGAAAGGGGCGACGCACGCGGAGCGTCTGCTGCGCGGACGCCTCATTCATGCGCTGTTGCAGTATTTGCCGGCCTGCGCGCCAGATCGCCGCCAAGCGGCGGCGGAGCGCTTCCTTCAGGCGCGCAGCGGTTTCCTTGACGAAGAGAAACAGGCGGCGATTGCGCAGGCGGCGCTCGCTGTTGTCGGCGACCAGCGGCTTGCGCCGCTGTTCGGACCGGAATCGAGTCCCGAGGTTGACGTCGTCGCGACGCTTGAGAATGGCGCGGTCGTCTCGGGCCGAATCGACCGGCTGGCGGAAACGGCGAGCGAAGCGCTGATCGCCGAGTTCAAGACAGGCCGGCCGCGAGGAAATATTGAAGACGCGCATTTGCGCCAGCTCGCGCTTTATCGCGCGGCGGTCGCGCCGCTTTTCCCGGGCAAACGGCTGCGCTGCTTTCTCATATTCACGCAGAACGCGCTTGTCGTCGAAGCAGATGAGGCGGCGCTCGACGCTGCTTTCGCGCGCGCTCTCGCCGGAGCTTGACGCCCCTTTACGTCGAGCGATCTTCCACTGCAGCCGCGCGCTCGCGCCAAAACTCCAGCATCAGCGCCGCGGTCGTCATAATGATGGGGCCGAGCACGACGCCGGAGGCGCCGAAAAGATAAAGGCCGCCGAGCAGCGCGATAAATGTGGGAATCGTGTGAAGCCGCACGCTTTCGCCGATGAGCAAGGGGCGCACGAGATTGTCGGCGCTTGCGATCACCACGCCGCCCCAGACGGCGAGGGTGGCGGCGTCGACCTTATGTGCAATTGCACATAAGATGGATTATGTTGCGTTGCTAGTTATGTTGCGGCGTTCCCGATAGCGCCTTTTTCCATTGGCTGTACCGGATTCGCCGCAACATAATTTTCTCCTTCACAAGGATTTCAGAAAGGCCATCAGGTCCTTGT
>VGEB01000028.1 GCA_016869435.1 Alphaproteobacteria bacterium
GGCGCTCGCAAAGCGCATGGCGAACGCCGTCCCATCGAACGAGCATCTTGCTCAAACCGCGAAAGCCGCATAGCATTCAGGCCAGCAACGCCGATTTCCGCTTTTCAACATCAAGCGGGACATCCCCCCCAAATTTATCAATGATCTTTTTTAGCGGCCCGCGCCGCCACAAGCTCCTGCAGCGCATCCTTTGCTGTGGCATATGAAATCGTCGTCCGGCGGTTGCACAGCAAGTCAAAGACGAGCGCTGCGCCAGTCAGCGAGACGTCACATGCGTCGACGCCGCCTACCTGGGAGTTGAAGTCGCACGCAAGAGGTCGGTGACTGGCAGCGGCCTATCGTTTATAGATGACAAGGTGTTTCGTCCACGATTCTCGGCCCGAGCGTCACGTTAAGCCGCGTTTTCGACACTCAGGACACTTGCGCGGCGGCGAGTCTTTCCAGCGACCTTCCTCGCGTCAACCAAAAGGTCTCAAGCTTCAATGCGCCCCACTCGTCCGTTTATTACGGCATACAAGAACCGGTCTTCCAAATCTCGGCCATCTGATACTTGGACGATCAAAGAGACTGAAAACGCCAAGGCGGATTCGTCTCTCAATGACCTAAGCGCCTTGGCGGCCGTCGACCTGACGCCTGACGCTGCCTATTTCGCGGCGCTGAAAGCAGCGGATGCGGTTTTCGGGCGCGAAGTGGATGAGCGTCCCCGAGTTCCTCCACAACCCGCAACTCCCCCGACGGGGCGCATCCTTCCGAACTTACTGCAGGAAGATGTCCTCAGCTCTCGTCCAGCGAGCCCCGCCCCAAAGAAGACGCGTCGCGCGCGTCAGCCTGCAAAAGTTAAAGCAGCGGTTCGTGCAAAACCCAAAAAGCCAAAGCGAGAGGCGCTATCGGCTGCGCCGACTCCCGCCGTACAGCCGGCAAGAGAAGCGGAGCCGGAGATCGTTCTCGCAACTTCTTCCCGGGCAAGACGGTCCATTCAAAAAAGATGGGTGTTGAAGACGGACCTCAGGGCCGGAGAAAGATGGAAGCGGCGACTGGGCAAATTTGCGCGTTAATCGCGCTGCAGTCGCCCCCGAGCCACACCCCGCAAATATCTCGTCGTTAACTACGCTTCTCGACCCTGCTTTAACGCGCCGGCGCCAATTCTCGCGGCATGGTCCGCCGCGCCCGTCAATCGCTGCTTACGCTGGCGCTCGCCGTCGCGACGCTTTCGGCGTGTTCGATCGGGCAGAAGGCGCAGCGGCCGGCCTGGCGCACGCAGGCGGAGAACGCCTGTCTCGCAGAGAGGCGCGTCAATCCTTCCGAATACATTGCGCTCGCGCCCGAGGTCGACGGACCGGGCATCTGCGGCCTCACCAAGCCGTTCAAGGTGGCGGCGCTTCAGGGCGGCGCCGTCGCCTTCAACGCGACCGCGACGCTCGACTGTTCGATGGTCGCGGAGCTCGACGCCTGGCTGGCCGACACGGTGCAGCCCGCCGCCCAGGCCCGCTTCGGGCAGCAAATCGTTCAGATCAATTCGATGGGCTCTTACGCCTGCCGCGGCATGAACAATCAGCGCTGGGCGCAGCTTTCCGAACACGCCTTCGGCAATGCGCTCGACATCGGCGGCTTCGTGCTTGCCGACGGCCGCGAGATCACGCTTGTCCGCGACTGGGGCCGCGGCGACGCGCAGACCCGCGCCTTTCTGATGGATGTGCATCGCGGTTCATGCGGCCATTTCTCGACCGTGCTGTCGCCGGGCTCCAACGCCTTCCACTACAATCACATCCATGTCGATCTGGCGATGCACGGCCGCTCGGGGCGCAGCATCTGCAAGCCAGAGCCGCAGGAGACTCTGCCGCCGCCCGATCCCTCGCCGCTCATGGCGCAGCGGCGCGCGCCGCCGCCGGGCGCCGAGGAAGAGACCGACAATGACACGACCGGCAAGCCGCCGCTCGCCGCTTTCGAGGGCGGCCGCGACGGCTTCGGACCCGTCGCAGGACCCGACGCTTATGCGCGGCCGCCCCCGCCGCCGCTGCCTCCGCGCCGCGATGGGATCGGCCAGCTCATCGACGATTCGGATCAGACGTCGAGCATCGGCCGGCGTCGGAGACTATAGGTCTTCCGGCTTCAGTCCTGTTCGCTTGGCGATTCTCGCCAACATGCGCGGCCCGATTTCCTCGCCGTCGTGAAAAGCAAATATGAAATCAGGGAAGCCAGCTTTCGCATAGGTCCGATGAGAGCCGACTGACCGCTTTTCAATCCAGCCTTTTCTCTCCAGCGCGGCGCGAACGCGCTTGGCCTTCGCGCTCGGCCATAGCGTCATGCCGCCGCGAAAGTGATATGAATTGGCTCAGGCGGGCGTTCGCCACGTTCAATGCGGTCGGCGATGACGCGTAGGGCCAGCGCTTCCGCCTGAGCGATCGCCTCCTCGCGAGTCGCGCCATATTTTAGCGCGCCCGGAATTTCCAGGATTTCGGCGATCCAGCGGCCGTCCTCTTCCTGCTCGGTCTCCACAGTCAGCTTCATCGTATTCCTCACCGCTTTGCGCCGGTCATATTCACCAGCCGCAGAATGAGCCACGCCGGCACGACGAAAACGGCGCCGGCGAGCACATAGCTGACAAGCTCCTTCACCGCGCCGAACCCCAGCTGATAAATGCGGTCGAAAAAGGCCTGGACGCCGCGAAAAATGTCGATCGGCCGCAGTTCGAGCCACATCAGCAGAGCGCCGACGACGAGCGAAATGAAGAACAGCCGCACGAAAGTATTGAGCGGCGAGCCGCCGAGGAAATGTTCAAGCGTATTGTTCGACGCCATCTCTTGAGTTTCCTGTGATGATGTGTCCGAGCCCGGCGGAATCAGCAGATCGCGCCGGGCCTCCGGCCGCGCCGACGGACGCGGCTTGTCGAGATGCGGCCAGTTGGCGAAAGGTCCCTGATCGGTCACGGGCGCATCCTCTTCGGCCCTAGATCACGCTGCATTTGGGCGGAATCGCCCAAATGCAGATGACGTGATCGATTCCATAAGCTTAGAGCGCGCTTTGCGCGAAAAACCGGCATCCACTTTTTCGCAGCGCGCTCCATGCGAGCCGGCTTCACAAGGCTCCTCCGGGCGAGGTCTCTTCGCGGAAGAGGCGCATTATGCGGCGCAGAAAGCGCTCGGTAAAGGAGAGCGCGCGCTCGAATTCCTCTTCGCTGGGCGTCGCGTTCGGCCTTGCCGCGGGGGGCGCCGGCGCGGCGTCGGCGCGCGCTTTGAGCGCGGCGTTCTCCTTGCGCAGCCGGTCGATCTCGGCCTCCAGCGCGGCGCGCTCTTCGGCGCCGAGCCGACACACGGCGACGCCGTCCTTCACTGAACAATAAGAGACCGCGCCCGTTTCCTTGTTCAGCCGGACATAGCCGCCTTCGGCCGGCGTCAGCGCGAAGCGATCTCCGTCCGGCGCGACGATCGGCGGCGTCTCGGCGGCGGCCGGCCCAAGACCCCCGGCGAGGATGGCAAGGAAGACACCGAGAAGAATATGCCGCGCCGCTTTCATAGGTCGCCGCTCTTTCGAGGAAACTGGCTCGCAAATGGGCGCTCGGCGTTTCCGCGTCAACCAGTGGCGGCCGCCACGCTTGAACGCGACGACGGGCTCGGCCATATAGCTGTAGCCGGAGCGCTCTTGCGGGCTCCGGCCGAAGAGGCGCCAACAGGGCTTCGTCACATGTCGCGTCCGCCGCTCAATTCGCCATTCCTGCTCGGATTCGATGAGATCGAACGGGCGCTCGATCGCGTCGCCCGCACCGCCTCCGACGGCTACCCGCCCTATAATATCGAGCGCCTTCCGCGCAGCGAGAGCGCGCCGGAGCGGCTTCGGATCACGCTCGCCGTCGCCGGCTTCACCCGCGACCAGCTCGACGTCTCGCTCGAAGAGAATCAGCTCGTCATCCGCGGCCGCCAGACTGAAGAGCGCGAGCGCGCTTTCCTCCATCGCGGCATCGCCGCCCGCCAGTTCCAGCGCGCCTTTCTTCTGGCCGAAGGCATGCAGGTGCTGGGTGCCGATCTCGTCAACGGGCTGCTGTCCATCGATCTCGCGCGCCCCGAGCCGGAGCGGGTGATCAAGAAGATCGACATCGCGGCGCGCGACTGAGCGCTTCAGCCTATCGGGACCCATGTTCGAGCTTGCCGTCGCGCTTGTATTGATCGTCATCAACGGGATTTTCTCGTTGTCGGAACTCGCCATCGTTTCGGCCCGCAAAATCCGTCTGAAGACCATGGCCGCCGAAGGTCGCCCGGGCGCCGCCGCGGCCTTGGCCCTGGCCGAGGACTCGGGGCGTTTCCTCTCCACCGTGCAGATCGGGATCACTCTCGTCGGCATACTCGCCGGCGCTTTTTCCGGCGCGGCGCTCGGTCAGAAGCTCTCTCAAGAACTGCGCGCACAGGGCCTGTCGGGGACGGTGGCCGATTGGATCGGCTATGGCGGCGTCATCGGCTTCATCACCTATCTTTCAGTCGTCATCGGCGAATTGCTGCCCAAGAGCATCGCCCTGCGCCACGCGGAAACCATCGCCTGCCGAATGGCGGCGCCGATGGCGTTGCTGTCGACGCTCGGCGCCCCGGTCGTTTGGCTGCTGGATGCGTCGACGCGGCTCGTGCTGCTGCTCGTCGGCCAGTCAGATGCGCTTCAGCCCACCGTCACCGATGAGGAAATCAAGACCCTCGTCGCCGAGGCCCATTCGGCGGGCTCGATCGAAGCCCATGAACAGCAAATGATCTCTGGCGTGCTGCGCCTTGGCGATCGCGCCGCGCGCGCCCTGATGACGCCGCGCGCCGAGGTGGATTGGCTCGATCTCAGCGCGCCGGAGAATGTCTTGCGCGAGAAGCTCGTCGAGACGACGCATGCGCGCCTGCCGGTCAGCCGCGGCGATATGGACGACATGATCGGCGTGCTGCTCATTCGCGAGCTTCTGGGGCCGGCGCTGCGCGGCGAGTCGCTTGATCTCGAAGCCCATGTGAAGCCAGCGCCCGTCGTGCCCGATTCGATCGACGCGCTCGACGCGCTGAACGTTCTGCGCGAAGCCGAGACGCCGATGGCGCTCGTCCATGACGAATACGGCCATTTCGAAGGCGTGGTGACGCCGGCCGACATCCTCGACGCGATCGCCGGCGCCTTCAGGTCAAACGAGGGCGATGAGGAGCCGGAGGCGATTCAGCGCGAAGACGGCAGCTGGCTGCTCGCCGGCTGGATGCCCGTTGATGAAATGGCCGAGCTGCTGCGCGTGACGCTGCCCGAAAATAGAAGCTTTGACACTGTCGCCGGCCTCGTGCTCGACGGGCTGATCCGTTTCCCGACGCTTGGCGAAACGGTCGACAGGCTCGGATGGCGCTTCGAAGTCGTCGATCTCGACGGCCGCCGCGTCGACAAGGTCCTCGCGTCGAAGCTGCCTGTCGAGGATCAGTAGCGCCGAGCGCGCTCCGGTGATTGCTGGGGCTTACGCCGCGCGAAGCATTAAGGCGCCGATCAGCGGTAGTGGGTCAGTTTAAGTTCCGCAAAGCGCCAATGGCTGACACTCTGGCCAGCGCGCGTTGAGGTCCGCTTCCGACCGATCCCGGCCATTCAGGATGCGCAGACCGCTAAGGTCTCGTCCTGGACCATTGCGGACCTTAGTCTGGCTTGATTTCTTATTGAAACTTGCAGGCAATACCTAAGGGTCCCGAATCGATGCACTCTTACGTAATCGCTTTTAAGATCGGGATAAACTGGAGCGTAATCCATGAAACTCTTGGATTCGATCACGATACAGACTGACCAAACTAAACGCATCGAACTCCATCAGGGCGACTTAACCGCGCTTACGCCGAGCGAAAAGTTTGATCTTCTCATCGTCTCCGCTTTTCCAAACGATTATACGCCAACACCTTCTTCATTAATCGGCGCGTTGGCAGGACAGGGCTTATGGGTTGAGACTTTGGCGCACGACAAAGACATCGATCTCAGACAAAATTTCTCATGCTGGTTGTCTAAGGAATTTAGATGTCCAAACCCTCACATCCAATTTACTCGGGTTCTTTGCTTTGAGCCACTTGTGCGAGGAAAGCCTCCTGAAGTCGTAGGAGACATTTTTCGCGCTTTGACACCAATTTTGGCCGAGCGACCGTCTATAAAAACTGTCGCCATGCCGCTGGTTGCTGCGGGAGATCAAGGCTATACCCCTGCGCAAATGCTCACTCCGCTGCTCGATGCCGCGATCCATTGGCTGACAATCGGTCTTCCTTTGAACTGCATTAGAATTGTCACTTTTTCCAAGGAACAAACCGAGGAAGCAATTAAGATTTTTAGTGAAAAGAAAGTTCAATATTCTAAGCTAGATAGCGCTTTTGAGGCAGGGGGTACTGAGTTCGATGTCTTCATTAGCTATTCAAGAAGAAACTCTGACGAATGTAGCGCTCTAGAGCGCGCCCTACGCAGTGCTATGCCAGGAATAAAAATATTTGTTGATCGAAATGATATTGATATTGGGTCGGCGTGGCAACCTGAAATATTTGAAAATATCGATAAGTGCAAAAAAGTTGCAGTATTATTATCACCAGACTACCTTGCCTCGAAGGTATGCAAAGAGGAGTTCAATATTGCGTGGATTAGGGGACGAGAAACAGAAAAGAATGTGATATTTCCAATTTATCTTTATTCAACAAAGCTGCCAACCTACATGATTTACAAAGCTTTCTTTGACTGCCGTGAAGGAGATAACCATAAAATTATAGAAGCTTCGCAACGACTGGTATCCGAGCTTATTCCCGGGCGCATCGCGCAACGACCTCTTTCCACCGAATAGTGGTCTTTTCAGCGACCGTAATAGAGCGTCTGCAATGGGTCACAACCTGAAATTCAAACTGACCCACCGCCCGATCAGCACGAAGTTTGACGTCTTCAAGTCACCCGCCTTCGTGTCGGGAAAAATTCCCGGTCATTGCGGGATTATGACCCGCAAAAACCGTTATTTTTCAGAAGTGTAGACAGCATGTCACACCTTGGGAATTTTAGCTCTACAGCCAGGCTGACGAGGGACGGAACGTCTTTTCGGACGGTATAACTGCCCGCGTAACGCATGGGGCAGAAATGACCGGTTCCAAAAAGCAAGTTTCCCTTATCGCGCTTTCCGTCTCGCTCGCGTCCGGGGCGGCCTATGCCCAGCAGTCGCTCCCGACGATCGAGGTCGGCGCCACGCCTCTGCGCTCTGCTTCGCGTCCTGCGCCGGCGGCGCCCGCTGCGCCCGCCCCTCAGCGCTCAATCTCAGCGGCGCCCGCGCCCAGGGCCGCGCCACCCGCTCCGGCGCCCTATGTTTCGCCGCTGGTGAATTATCCGGTGCCCGCCTCCGTTCACGTCGTCGACAGCAAGGAAATCGCCAATAGCCGCATGTTCAGCCTTGGCGAGGCGCTGCAGCGCACCGCGCCGGGCGTGCTGATCAATGACGTCGGCGGCAACCCCTCTTTCCCCGAAGTCGATTATCGCGGCTTCGTCGCCTCGCCTTACGCGGGCGTGCCGCAGGGCCTCGCCGTGTTCCAGAACGGCGTCCGCATCAATGAAATGTGGGGCGACACGGTCAATTGGGACCTGATCCCCAGCGTCGCCATCGACCGGGTCGCGATCGAGACCGGCAATCCGCTCTACGGCCTCAACGCCATCGGCGGCGCCATCGTTCTCGACATGAAGAACGGCTTCACCTGGCAGGGCTCGGAACTCGATATCCGCGGCGGCTCGTTCAATCGCCGTCAGGGCGTGTTCCAATATGGGCGCAAGATCGCGGATTTCGCCATTTACGCCGCCGGCGAGGCGTCCGGCGACTCCGGCTATCGCTATTTTTCGGGCTCGCAGATCAAGCGCTTTTATGGCGACGTCGGCTATCGCGCCGAAAGCGTCGAGATTCACGCCAATGCGACGCTCGGCTCGAATCATTTCGGCGCCTCGGGACCGGCGCCCGTCGAGCTCGTCGCCGGCGACAAGAGCGCGACCTATACGACGCCGCAGACCTACAAAAATCAGGTCATGATGTTCGACCTCAACGGACAGGTCGATGTGAGCCCGACGACAAAGCTGCTCGGCGACATTCATTATCGTGGTTACAATCAGGCGCGCGTCGACGGCAACACCACCGAATTCGAATGCGAGGGCGGAGAGGCCTTTTGCACGACGGACGACGACAAGCCCACGAATGTCCCGAACTTTTTCAACACCGGAAACGAGCTCATTCAGGGTCCTGCGCTCGGCGCGATCGACCGGACCTGGACGAAGATCAACACGCTCGGGTTCACCGGGCAGATCAACAACACCGACAGTATCCTCGGCTTTCCGAACAGATTTACCCTCGGCGTCAATTTTGAACACGGCTACACAGGCTTCAAGGCGAATCAGGAACTTGGAATCATCAACACCGATTACACGGTCACCGGCTTCAACTACTTCACCAACGAACCCGCCGCCGGCATCTCGCCAGTCAGCCTCAATGTCTCCAACTATTATCTGGGCGCCTATGCGCTCGACGCGCTTGATCTGACCGACCAGCTGACCGTCACCGGCGGCTTGCGCTACAACCGCGCCAGCGTCCAGATGTACGACAATATGGGCACGGCGCTGAACGCGACCCATAAATTCAATCACATCAATCCGATGGGCGGCCTGACGTATAAGATCACGCCGCAGATCGCCGCCTTCGCCAGCTATTCGGTCGCCAACCGCGCGCCGACGCCCCTGGAGCTCGGCTGCTCGGACCCGAACCGTCCCTGCGTGATTGACGCGTTCCTGGTGTCGGACCCGCCGCTGAAGCAGGTGACGTCGAACACGATCGACATGGGCCTGCGCGGCGGCTTCAGGCCGGCCGAAGCCCTGCCCGACCTGCTCAATCGCTTCCCCGGAACCTTACAATGGTCGGCGGGAATTTTCCGCACCAATGTCTTCGACGACATTCTAAGCATTCCGAGCCAGATTGTCGGCCGGGGCTATTTCACCAACGCCGGCAACACCGTGCGCCAAGGCGCGGAACTGTCCATGCGCTACACGGACGAGCGCATGTCGGCCTATGTGAATTACACGCTGACCGACGCCTACTTCAATTCAGAGAACATTCTCGGCGCGCCGGGCAACCCCGCAGTGATGGCGGTCGGATCGACGGGCGTTCTGGTCAAGCCGGGCGCCTCGCTGCCGTCGATTGCGCACCACCGCTTCAAGACCGGCGTCGATTATTCGGTGACGCCGAGATGGCGGGTCGGCGGCGATTTCGTTTACGCCAGCGGTCCCTATCTCGTGGGCGATTGGGCCAACCAGTTCGGCACGTTGTCGCCCTATGGCCTTCTGAACCTTCGCACGTCCTATGACCTCACGCCCTATCTGCAGCTCTATGCGCTGATCGAGAATGTCACGAACACGCGGTCGCGCAACTTCGGCACGTTTTTCGAAACCGACTCCATCAACTTCGCGAATTTCTACAATCCGAAAATGGTCTCGGTCGGCCCGCCGACGGCGTTCTTCGGCGGCATGAAATGGAATTTCGGCGCCGAGCCGAGCGGCTGGCTGGCGTTGGCGCCCGACGAACCCGCGCGGCCAAGCGCCGATGCGCCCGCCCCGCGCAGATGGGCCGGTCTCTATGCCGGCTTCAACGCGGGTTACGGCTGGGGCGGAAAGACCGGCACCCGCGTCGGCCCCAACGGTTTCGGCGACCGCTTCGCCGGGCTCTGGAACGAGAAGATCATCGACGAGGAACCGCCGGAAGACAACGCCGCCTGGTGGGGCTTGTTCCTGCCCGGCGCCGCCGCAGGGGCCAACACGGGATACGCCAACGTCAGCCGCAACGGCTTCATCGGCGGCGGCCAGATCGGCTGGAACTATCAGGACGAGTCCAACGTCGTGCTCGGCCTAGAATCCGATTTTCAGGGAACGCTCTTTCGCGGCAAAGGCTCCTATAGCGGCGCCCTGGTCGAAAATGCGGGATATATCGACAAGGAGGAAGACGACGACCTGGAGTCCCTTGTGCTGACCCGACAATCCATCGGCGGCGGCATAGTCTCCGCGGGAACCCGCTGGATGGGCACATTGCGCGCCAGGCTCGGCTATGCGGTCACCGACACGCTTCTGGCCTACGGCACCGGCGGTCTGGCATATGGCGACGTCCATGCGTCCGCCACGCACTTCAATACATCGAGCATCCAGCGCCAAAACGAGTTGGGCGTCACGGCCTGGAACTACGCCAATCCCGCCGCGATCGGCGGGGCCGCCTATTCAGGTTTCATGGCCGGCTGGTCTGCCGGCGGCGGCGTCGAGTGGATGTTCGCAGATAATTGGAGCGCCAAGGCGGAAGGCCTCTATTACAACCTTGGCAGCGTCGATCTCATGTCGTCCCCGCTCGTGACCACCTGTTCGAGCCAAGCCGCCAACACTTCGGCCGGCGCTTGCGCCCGCGGCGCGTCAAGCGCCAACCGCATCGCGCCGGGCGGCCTCCTTTGGGCCAATATCCCTGTGACCAAGGTGGTGTTCGACGGCGTGGTTGTCCGCGCCGGCGTCAACTATCATTTCAATTGGGGCGCTGACCTTCTCAGTCCGGCGCTCTGAGGCCGGGCCCGATGTCGACGGCGGCCGCGTCGGCAAGTTGCGCCGCGTTTTTTATGGCTGGGGATCGTTCCGCCCGGCTTTTCGCGGCGCAGAGGCGCCGGGCCGGCGTCTCATTGGCCTCTTGTCGGGATGGGCCGCTAATGCAGGCTCACCATCTGCAGATGGTTTTCACGGGCGTTGCCGATGCAGCCTTCTGCGGAATCCGCAAGCACGATGGGCGCGCCGTCCGCGCCGAACAGCGCGAAGATCGTTAACCCCGGCGCAATCTGCGGCGCCTGTGGGTAAAGGCGATTGACGTCCTCGGAGCGCATTGACCGCACATAGGCGATGAGGCCATCGCCAAGTTGGGCGAATTGCTCCGCCGTCAGCGGCGACTCTCTGGGTTCGGTCGCGGTCTTCATGTCCATTTCTGCCTCCTTGGCGGTCCTTTCGCCCCGCCGCCGGCGCCCTGATGAGCGGCGCGCCGTTTGAAATTAGATGTGCATGCTTTGGAATTTTTGAAGGGGACCGCGGCTAAAGACCAAGCGCAAGCCTGGCCGGATCTTCAAGCAGCTCCTTGACGCGCACCAGGAAAGTCACGGCTTCCTTGCCATCGACAAGGCGGTGATCATAAGACAGCGCGAGATACATCATCGGCCGCGCTTCGATTTTGCCGTCGATGACCACGGGCCGTTCTTGAATCTTGTGCATGCCAAGGATGCCGGATTGCGGCGCGTTCAATATTGGCGTCGACATCAGCGAACCATAAACGCCGCCGTTCGAGATCGTGAAGGTGCCGCCCTGCAGATCTTGAATGTCGAGCGCGCCGTCGCGCGCCTTGCGGCCGAGCTCGGCGATCGATCGTTCGATCTCGGCAAGCGACAGACGGTCGGCGTCGCGCACCACCGGCACGACCAGCCCCTTCTCCGTGCCGACGGCGACGCCGATGTGGCAGAAGCGCTTATAGATGATGTCGGTCCCGTCGATCTCCGCATTGACGGCCGGAATTTCTTCGAGCGCCTGGCAGCAGGCCTTCACGAAGAAGCCCATGAAGCCAAGCTTCACGCCATGTCTCTTTTCGAATGACTCCTTATAGAGCTTGCGCAGGTCGATGAGCGTCGACATGTCGACTTCGTTGAACGTCGTCAGCATCGCGGCGGTGTTTTGCGCTTCTTTGAGCCGGCGCGCTATCGTCTGGCGCAAGCGCGTCATCTTCACTCGCTCCTCGCGGCGCGCGTCTTCCTCGGGCGCGCGCGGCGCGGGCGCCTCGACCCGCGCTTCTTGCGCGGGGGCTTGAGCGCGCGCCTCCTGAGCGGGCGGCGAAGGCGCCGCCTGACGGGCGGCGAATTGAACGACGTCCGATTTCAGCGCCTGGCCGCGCTTGCCGCTGCCGGGAACCTGCGCAATGTCGATCCCCTGCTCGACGGCGATTTTGGCGGCGGAGGGCGAGGGCGGCGTCGGCGCCGCGGCTGGAGGCGGTCCCGGCTGGGAAGCGGGGGCGGTCGGAGCCGGCGCCGGCTTGGGCGAGGGGGATTTTGCCGCGGCATCGGCGCCCTTCGTCGGCGCCGCCGCGCCCTCAACGATCTGTCCGAGCAGCGCGCCCGGCTCTACGGTCTCGCCTTCCTTTGCGACGATTTCGGCAAGCACGCCGGCGGCCGGCGCGTTGACTTCGAGCGTGACTTTGTCGGTTTCGAGTTCGGCGATCGCCTCGTCAGCGCGCACCGCGTCGCCCGCTTTCTTGAACCAGCGGCCGATGGTCGCCTCGGTTACCGATTCGCCTAGGGTCGGCACGCGAATTTCAGCCATCGGCTCTCTCTTTGCTCGCGTCGCGCCTCAAGACGCGAACGCTTCATCCAGGAACAATTTCAGCTGCGCGAGATGACGGGACATCGTGCCTGCGGCGGTGGAGGCCGACGCAGGACGCCCGACGTAGCGGGTGCGCTTCGACTTGCCGCCGATCTGCGTCAGCACCCATTCAAGATAGGAGTCGACGAAGGACCAGGCGCCCATATTCTTGGGCTCCTCCTGACACCAGACGACGTCTGCGTCCTTGAACCGTCCGAGCGCGGTGACGAGGCTCTTCAACGGGAAGGGATAGAGCTGCTCGACGCGCAGCAGATAGACGTCGTCGACGCCGCGTTTCTCTCGCTCCTCGAAAAGATCGTAATAGACCTTGCCCGAGCACAGAATGACCCGGCGGATGTTTTCGTCGGGCTGGAGAATAAAGGTCTCGTTGGGCGCCGTTTCGGCGTCGTCCAGCAGCAGCCGCTGAAAGCTCGACGCCATGCCCATCTCGCCGAGACGCGAGACGGCGCGTTTGTGGCGCAGCAGCGACTTCGGCGTCATCAGCACCAGCGGCTTGCGGAAGCTTCGGTGCAATTGCCGGCGCAGGATGTGGAAGTAGTTAGCGGGCGTCGTGCAATTGGCGACCTGCATATTGTCTTCGGCGCAAAGCTGCAGATAGCGCTCGAGACGCGCGGAGGAATGTTCCGGACCCTGGCCTTCATAGCCGTGCGGCAGGAGGCAGACGAGGCCCGACATGCGCAGCCATTTGCGCTCGGCCGAAGAAATGAACTGGTCGAAGACTACTTGGGCGCCATTGGCGAAATCGCCGAATTGGGCTTCCCACAACACCAGCGCGTCGGGCTCGGCCAGCGAATAGCCATATTCGAACCCGAGCACCGCCTCTTCCGAAAGCATCGAATTGACGACTTCATAGCGCCCCTGGCCGTCGGCGATGTGATTGAACGGCAGGTAGCGCGCCTCGTTCTCCTGGTCGATGAGCACGCTGTGACGTTGCGAAAAAGTGCCGCGCTCGCTGTCCTGCCCAGACAGCCGCACATTGTAGCCCTCATAGAGCAGCGAACTGATCGCCAGCGCTTCGGCCGTCGCCCAGTCGATCGGCCCGCCATGCTCGATCGCCGACTTGCGATTGTCGAGAAAGCGCTGAATCGTGCGATGCAGATGAAAATCGGGCGGGGCCGAGGTGATCTTTTCGCCGATGTGCTGAAGCGTCTCCAGCGCAACGCCGGTCTGGCCGCGACGTTCATTGTCCGAGAGTTGCGATCCTGATTTCTTTCCGGCCCAGCGGCCGTCGAGCCAATCCGCTTTGTTCGGCCGATAGGATTGGCCGGATTCAAATTCCTGGTTGAGGCGCGCGCGCCACTCTTCCTTCATACGATCGACCTCGTCGCGGGAAATCGCGCCTTCGGCGATCAGTCGATCCGCATAAATGTCGAGCGTCGTACGATGCGCCCGAATCTTCTTATACATCAGCGGCTGGGTGAATCCCGGCTCGTCGCCCTCATTATGGCCGAAGCGGCGATAGCACCACATGTCGATGACGACGGGCTTTTGAAACTGCTGACGGAATTCGGCGGCGATGCGCGCGGCGAAGACCACCGCTTCGGGATCGTCGCCGTTCACATGAAGGATCGGGGCCTCCACCATCTTGGCGACGTCTGACGGGTAGGGCGAAGACCGCGAGTAGCGCGGATAGGTGGTGAAGCCGATCTGATTGTTGATGATGAAGTGGATCGACCCGCCGGTGCGATGGCCTTTCAAGCCGGAGAGGCCGAAACATTCCGCGACCACGCCCTGGCCGGCGAAGGCCGCGTCGCCGTGAATGAGAAGCGGCATCACCGGGCGGCGATCGCTGTCCGTGCAATGATGCTGATCCTGCTTCGCGCGCACCTTGCCCAGCACGACCGGGTCGACGATTTCGAGATGCGACGGATTGGCGGTGAGCGAGAGATGCACCTTATTGTCGTCGAACACGCGGTCCGACGAGGCGCCGAGATGATATTTGACGTCGCCTGAACCTTCGACTTCGTCGGGCAGGAAGGAGCCGCCCTTGAATTCGTGAAACAGGGCGCGGTGCGGCTTCGCCATCACCTGCGACAGCATATTGAGGCGGCCGCGGTGCGCCATGCCGAGGACGATTTCCTTAACGCCGAGCGCGCCGCCGCGCTTGATGATCTGCTCCATCGCCGGAACGATGGCTTCGGCGCCGTCGAGGCCGAAGCGCTTGGTGCCGGTGTATTTGACGTCGAGGAACTTCTCGAAGCCTTCCGCCTCGACGAGCTTGTTGAGAATCGCCCGCTTGCCTTCCTTCGTGAAGACGATTTCCTTCTTCGGGCCCTCGATGCGCGCCTGCAGCCATGCCTTCTCCTCGGGATTGGAGATATGCATGAATTCGAAGCCGATCGTGCCGCAATAGGTGCGGCGCAGGATCGTGACCATCTCGAAGAGCGTGGCGTAACGCATGCCGAGCACGCCATCGAGGAAGATTTTGCGCTCGTAATCCTCGTCGGTGAAACCGTAGGTCTGCGGATTGAGCTCGCCGTGATCGTGACGCTGCTCGAGTCCGAGCGGATCGAGATTGGCGTGCAGATGGCCGCGCATGCGATAGGCGCGGATCATCATCAGGGCGCGCACCGAGTCGCGCGTCGCGCGCAAGACATCGTCGCCGGTCGGCGCCGGCGCGGCGGGGGAGGCTGGCGCTTCTACAGGCGCCGGCGCCTCGCCGATAAGCGCGCCGACCCATTCGCCGTTCGCCGGCGGCGGCCAGTCGCGGCGCGCCCAGCTCGGCCCGTCCAAGGCCGCCTTCCCCTGCGGCTTGAGCCCCATCTCGGCGAAGAAGCTGCGCCACTCGGGACTGACCGAGGACGGATCCGCCTCATAGGCGGAAAGCAGGCCTTCGAGATAGCCGGCGTTCGCGCCCTGAAGAAAGGATGTCGAGGCCAGAAAATCGTTTTGCGGCGAGCGCGCGCCGACGGGCGCCGGTCCAGCGCCGCCATTGGTTTCAAAACGCGCCATCTCAATCTTTCCCAAAAGCGCCGGGGCGCGAAGGCGCCGACGACTTTCGAAGCGCTGAGCGGGACACGGCCCGGCGGTTAGCCCTTCAGCGCTTCGACCAATGTCTTTCCGAGCCTTGCAGGCGACGGCGACACTTTAATGCCCGCCGACTCCATGGCTGCGATTTTACTTTCGGCGTCGCCCTTGCCGCCAGAGACGATCGCGCCTGCATGGCCCATTCGGCGGCCTGGCGGCGCGGTTCGGCCGGCGATGAATCCGACCATCGGCTTCTTACGGCCGCGCTTGGCCTCGTCTTTCAAGAATTGGGCCGCGTCCTCCTCCGCCGACCCGCCGATTTCGCCAATCATAATGATGGACTTAGTCGCGTCGTCGGCGAGAAACAACTCCAGCACTTCGATAAAATCCGTGCCTTTCACCGGGTCGCCGCCGATGCCGACCGCCGTCGTCTGACCTAGGCCTTCGCGCGTCGTCTGGAACACCGCCTCATAGGTGAGGGTGCCGGAGCGCGATACGACGCCGACTGATCCCCTCGAGAAGATATTGCCGGGCATGATGCCGATCTTGCTCTCCCCCGCGGTGACGACGCCGGGGCAGTTCGGGCCAATGAGGCGCGATTTCGAGCCGCAGAGGGCGCGCTTGACCCGGATCATGTCCTGAACCGGAACGCCCTCGGTGATGCAGACGATGAGCGGGATTTCGGCGTCGATCGCCTCACAGATGGCGTCGGCTGCGCCTGGCGGCGGCACATAGACGACCGAGGCGTCGGCGCCGGTCTTTGCGCGGGCTTCGGCGACCGTATCGAACACCGGCAGATCGAGATGAATCGAGCCGCCTTTGCCGGGGGAGACGCCACCGACCATTTTGGTCCCATAGTCGAGCGCCTGGACGGAGTGGAAAGTGGCGGTCTTGCCGGTGAAGCCTTGGGTGATAACTTTGGTGTTCTTGTCGATCAGCACGGACATGAAGCGGAAATCCCGAAAGCAAGCGAAACGGCGCGCGCGCCCTTTAACGTGAAGCGAAACCGGCAGCCGCCGCCCGTCGTCGCCGGCGCGGAACCTATTGACAAAAGCTCAGCCGCACAAGGCGGGAAAGGGGGCTGCGACAGGGGGCCGCGAGCATCGAACTCTGACGACTATGGCTTAGCCAGCCTTTACCATCGATGAATCGAAAAAACCGGCGGTCGCCCGCCGTTTTCCTATTCTCGAAAACGCCCCCCCACTCAGTGCCGCCTCGCGCCGAGGCTCGACACGTCGACCTCGACCGGCCCTAGGGGCGAGCAGACGCGCCGTTCGCGCCTTGCAGCGACGCGGACGGGACGAACTTTCGTCGCTATTTGGGAATGACGCCGGGAGGCTCATGGTCGCAGTCACGGCGAGCGCCGTCGCAAAAATTTCAAGCGAACAACAATTTCAAAATGTGGAAAGCGCGGAGATCGAACTATCGGACCAGGGCGTCGAGCGCGACATCCATGGCGCGGACCAGGGCCACATTGCCAAACAGGATGACCGCAATCGCGAGCGCCACGTAAAACAGGTCGTTCAATGCGAGGCGTCCACCCGTGCGCTCCGCCGCGTCCTGTCCGGTCGTCTGCAAGTCCATCGCGTCATCCTTCCCGAAAAAACATCATCGTGGTCGATTTTCACTCAATACCCGCCTGCTTGATGTGCGCAAACACACAGGCGATGCTCAACGCCTCAGCAGCCAATTAGTTGCCTTAATAAACCCACAAAGATTGAAAATTTGCGACAGTTCCATATCAAAGGTTCCATTTATGCCGTCGCCGCCGCGGCGCGGGCTGCGACGCCGCCCATCTTTCGCTTCGCCGTAAAGCCCGATAAGTTCCGCGGCTCTAACTGGCCGCAGGTTCGCCGCTTAGAACGGCCGGGAGAGGGCGTAAAGCGCCACAGAGCGAAAGAGGGGAAGGACCACAAGTGAGCGGAAGCCTAAATGTTGCCGGCCGCACGACTGAAAGCGTCAATACTCTTGCCGGCGCGCTGGTCGATCGTCTTGTCGCGGGCGCGGCCCAATATCGGGTCTCGGTCGAGCGCGGCGGGCTCGGCGAGCTGCTGATCGACGCCGGCGCGAAGGTGCCCGGCGGCATCGAGGCCGGCCTGCTGCTGACCGAAATCTGCATGGGCGGACTGGGGCGCGTCACCCTTTCACATGCGCCGGCCGCGCCCAAATGGCCGTTCTGGCTGACCGTGACCAGCGCCGACCCAGTCGTCGCCTGCCTCGCCAGCCAATACGCAGGGTGGAGCCTGAGCCACGAGAAGTTTTTCGCCCTGGGCTCGGGACCGGGCCGCGCCCAGGCGCGGGCCGAAAAGCTCTTCGAAGAGCTGTCCTACCGCGATCTCGCCGACCGCGTGACCATCGTCCTCGAAAGCGGCTCGCCGCCGCCCAAGGAGGTCGTCGAGAAAGTCGCCTCGCGATCCGGCGTGTCGCCGGACAAGGTGGCCTTCATTTACGCGCCGACTCAGTCGCTGGCGGGCAGCGTCCAGGTGGTTGGGCGGGTGCTCGAAGTGGCGCTGCACAAGGCGCACGAGCTGCATTTCCCGCTCGACGACATTATCGACGGCGTCGCGACGGCGCCGCTGTCGCCGCCCCACCCCGACTTCGTCCAGGCGATGGGCCGCACCAATGACGCGATCATCTATGCCGGGCGCGCGCATCTTTTCGTGAAGGGCTCGGCTGCCGCCGCCAAGGAACTCGCCGAGAAGCTGCCGAGCGCCACCTCGCGCGACTATGGCCAGCCTTTCGCGGAGATTTTCAAAGCCTATAAGGGCGATTTCTATAAGATCGACGGCAGTCTGTTCTCGCCGGCGGAAGCGTTGGTGACGGCGGTCGAGACGGGCGAAACCTTCCGCGCCGGCGAAATCAATCTCGCTTTGCTCGACAAGTCGTTCGGGTGAGGCGCGCGCAACGCCTTCCCCTCGAGGGGAGGGTCGGCGCGTCGCGCCGGGGTGGGGTGACGGAGTCAAATGACGGCGGCTTTTCTTGCCCCGAGCCGAGCGCCTTCGGCGCTCGACCTTCCCCCGCGAGGGGGAGGCGGCAAGCTCCGCGTCGCGGTGTTCACCGACAAGCTCGACTGGCATGTGGTCCGCACGCTCCGGGCCTTTCGGGCGCAAGGCGCGACGCCCGTCGCCGTGCGGCTGTCGGCCTGCAAGATCGAGACGGGCCGCGCTCACGGCGTCGTCATCCCTGGATTTCGCGACCTGCCCGATCTCGCCATCGTCCGCGCCATCGGCGACGGGTCCCTAGAGGCGATCACCATGCGGCTCGGCGTGCTGCATGCGCTGGAGGCGCTCGGCGTTCCGGTCATAAACAGCGCGCGCGCGATCGAACGCTGCACCGACAAGTCCATGGCGAGCTTTCTTCTGGCGCAGGCCGGATTGCCGACGCCGGTGACTTTCGCCGTGCAGAGTCTGGCGCAGGCGCGCGTCGTCGCCCGGCGCGAATGCGGCAACGGTCCATTGGTGATGAAGCCGCTCTTCGGCGCGCAGGGCTGGGGTCTGCGATTGATCGAGCGCGAAAGCGATCTGCCGTCTCTTCATGAGGCGCGCGGCGTGTTTTATCTCCAGCGCTTCGTCGGGCCGGCGCGACCGCCGTTCGAAGACATGCGCATTCTCGTCTCGCGCGGCGACATCGTCGCCGCCATGCGCCGGCGTTCGAGCCATTGGATCACCAATGTGCGGCAAGGCGCGAAGCCGCTGGCGGTCGAGCCATCCGCCCGCGAGGCCGACATTGCGCTCGCCGCGGCAAAAGCGCTCGGCGTCGATGTCGCCGGCGTCGACGTCATCAATGACCGCCATGGCGAGCCGCTCATTCTCGAAGTCAACAGCATGGCCGGTTGGAGCGGGCTCCAACGGGTGACGCCCTTCTCGATCGCCGACCGGCTCGCCGCCGACGCGCTAGCGCTGATGACGCGCGCGCGTCTGCCCGTCTGACGTGTCGACTTTCGCGGTCGCGCCGCAGGACATCGCGACCGCCTTCGTCGCCGCCTGCGCCGCCGAGCTGCAGGCCCCCAAGCCCGGCAATGTCCATGTCTTCGCCGAAGGCCATGACATGACCGCGGCGGATTTCCTCGTCAGCGCCAAGGCCGCCGCTCCCCTCATCGCCGCGCCGCATTCCAGCGTCGGCGCGCGCATCGAAGGCGCGGTCGAGGCGACCTGGGCGCGCGTCGGGCAGAACACCAATCTCGGCATTATTCTGCTTTGCGCGCCGCTGGCGCAGGCTGCGGCGACCGCGCAAAGCGCCGATCTGCGCCATGAAACCCGGCGGGTTCTGCAGGCGCTCGATATGAATGACGCCGGCGCCGCCTTTCGCGCCATCGCGCTCGCGCGGCCGGCGGGGCTTGGAGATGCCCCCGAACACGATGTTCATGCGCCGGCCGAAACGACTCTCCTTGAAGCGATGCGCGCCGCCGCCGGCCGCGACCGCATCGCCTGGCAATACGCCAACGGCTTCGCCGATATTTTCGACCTTGGCCTGGAGACTCTGGCCGAGGCGCGAAAGCGAGGCGCCGACGCGCCGTTGGCGACCCTGAGCGTCTATGCGGCTTTTCTCGCCGCCTTTCCCGACAGCCATATCGTCCGCAAGCACGGACTCGCGGTCGCCGAAGCGGTCCGCGACGACGCGGCCCTCTTTGAAACGCATCTCAAAAGCGCCGAAGGACGCGACGCTGCGTTCGAACTGGCGCTGAAATTCGATCGCGCGCTCAAAGGGCGCGGACTGAATCCGGGCACGAGCGCCGATCTGACGGTCGCGGCTCTTTTCGCCGATTATCTGGCGGCCATCTTGGCAAGGCCGCGCAAAAATGGTTGAGTCCGCGCGCGCGGGATGGTCTCGCGGCTATCCGGCTAACGGACTGATCGAGCTTTTTTGGCTCGACGCCGAAGAGGGGGATAGAGACGCTCGCGGCCAAAAGGGCGCGCGCGCCGTCAAGAGGAATTCTGGGAGGAATACATGGCAGTGATCAACAAGATGCTGGTCGGCGAGTCGCTGGTCGGCGACGGCAACGAAGTTGCGCATATCGACCTGATCATGGGTCCGCGCGGCTCGGCGGCCGAACTCGCTTTCGCCAATGCGCTGGTCAACAACAAGGACGGCTTCACGACCCTGCTCGCGGTGGTCGCGCCGAACCTTCTGTGCAAGCCCAACACGATCCTCTTCAACAAGGTGACGATCAAGGGCGCGAAGCAGGCGGTGCAGATGTTTGGCCCGGCGCAGCATGGCGTCGCCAAGGCGGTTGCGGATTCGGTGGCCGAGGGCGTGATCCCGATCGACGAAGCCGACGACATTTTCATTTCGGTCGGCGTGTTCATTCACTGGGACGCTTCGGACGACAAGAAGATCCAGGACTACAATTATACGGCGACGAAGGAAGCGATCGCGCGCGCCGTCAAGGGCGAGCCGAAGGCGTCGGAAGTCGTCGCCAAGCGCAACGAAGCCAAGCACCCCTTCGCGCCGAACTGAGATCGCGCGACAGTAACATGCGCAGCGGGGAGCCCCGGGCCTCCCGCTCGCGCCGCCGTCGACCAACGCGGTCGCCGATGCGGCGACGCAATCGGATAAGGTCGGCATCGCGATTCAAGTCTGGCGCCGGGCCGGTCGCCAGCGGAATTTTGGTCTTCCCTTAAGGAAGGCGCAACGATGAAACGGGCGTTCCGCGCGCGCAAAGTCAAAGACGCCGCAGGGACGCGAACGCACCGGAAGGGATGGGATCATGGCTTCGTTCTTTGAAAAAATACTGGGCGCGCTCTTTCCGAAGCCGTCGTCCAGCTTCACTTCGAGCAGCGCCAAGACCAGCGTCGGCGAATCGCTCGTCGGCGACGGCAATGAGGTCGCGCATATCGACCTGATTATGGGGCCTCGCGGCTCGGCGGCCGAAAAGGCCTTCGCCAATGGCCTCGTCAACAACAAGGATGGTTTTACCACCCTGCTCGCCGTCATCGCGCCGAACCTGCTGGTGAAGCCCTATACGATGATGTTCAACAAGGTCACCATCAAGAACGCCAAGCAGGCCGTTCAGATGTTCGGTCCGGCGCAATATGGCGTCGCCAAGGCCGTGGCCGACAGCGTCGCCGAGGGCGTCATTCCGATGAGCCAGGCGGACGACCTCTTCATCTGCGTCGGCGTCTTCATCCATTGGGACGCCAATGACGATCAGAAAATCCAGGACTTCAACTACAGCGCAACCAAGGAAGCGATCGCGCGCGCGATGAAGGGCGATCCGAGCGCGCGCAGCGTGCTGTCGGCCCGCGTCACCGCGAAACATCCTTTCGCCGCCAACTGAGCATAGGCGGTTTTGCTTTCAAGGGAGCCTCAGGGCTCCCTTTTTTTGCGTCGGCGAAGCTTTCGAGATCGGCCCCCGTTAGCGCGCCGTCGTGCAGCGCCGTCGCGACGAGAGCGCCGGCGGCGCCGATCCTTTCAAGTTGCGCAAGATCGCGCGCGTCGCGAACGCCGCCCGCGGCATAGACCCGCCGGTCGCCTGCGCGCGCGATGATATTTGCAAGGCGATCAAAATCCGGGCCGCCTCTGAGGCCCACGCGCGCAAGCGTCATCACAATGACGCGGCGCGGCCAGAGTTCGGCGCAATCGATAAGCGACTCGGGACCGATGAAAGCATCGCCGCGAAAATCGAGAGAGAGAATGACGCCGGGATCGTTTTTCGCGGCGCGCAAAGATTCCATATCGCACAGCGTTTCGCTGCCGATCACGCAGTCGATGCGCGGCGCGCCGCGCCAGTCGCAAAATTTGGCCCCGGCGTCGACCATGAAGCGCAGCGCCGGAAAGCGTTCGGTCAGCGCGCGGATGTGGCGGCGGTTGTCGCCGCTTCCCTCGATCGCATCGAGATCGGCGACGTAAATTCTCTCGAAGGGATGAAGCGTCAAAAGGCCGGCGACGACGTCGTCCGGCGCGCTCGTCGCCGCAAGGGTCGACGAGATCGATCTGTAGCGCTCTCGGTCGCCGGCGCGGGCGCGCACGACCGCGCCCTCGCGAATATCGATGACGGGAATGATCCGCATGGGGCATTATAGCGCGTCGCGCTCCCGCGACGCTTGGCGGACCTGATGAACCCTCGCAGCCTGCTTTTCGCTCTTGTTTCGTTCGCCGGCGCCGCGATTGCGCAGGCGCAGCAGAGTCAGCCGGATTGGCCGTGCCGGCAGGTGCGCGTGCCCGAGCTTGCGGTCGCCAGCGTCTGGACCGGTCCGGCGCTTGACGACGCCTTGAAACATTGGCGCGACGATCAAACCATCGCCGATCTCGTCCTGCGCCTGTCGCAGCGCCGCACGCCGATCGACGAAGCCGAACAGCTCATCGCGCAATTCGCCAAATCTTCCGGCGACAAGCGCAAGGCGCGCCTGACGATGCTCTTCGCCGGCGTTTATGAGCGCATGAACGACGAGCGGCGCGACGTCGTCAGCGGCCTCGATCGGTTCGGGAGACGCCTGAAAGACATGGCGGAAAAAGCGCGTGAGGAGACGCAGACGCTGCGCGACCTGCAGGACCAGAAGCCGCCGGACCGGGAGGCGGTGAGAAAGGGCAGCGAAGCGCTGCAATGGCGGCTACGGCTCTTCGATGAGCAGCGGCGCATGATCGGATATGTGTGCGAAAGCCCGGCGCTGATCGAGCAGCGCTTTGGCGCGCTCGCGCGGGCGATCCAACAGGCGATGGCGTGAACTGCCGTCATTGCGAGAAGCAAAGCGACGAAGCAGTCCATGCCAGAAATTACGCCGCCTGGATTGCTTCGCTGCGCTCGCAATGAAGGTTGGCAAGCGTTGTCCGCGACGCCCTATTCGCGCGGTTCAGGCTGGCGCTCCTCGAGCGGATGGCCGGCCTGTTCCCACGCGTCGGCGCCCGGCGGATACCACATCACATTCGTATAGCCGAGCGCGAGCGCGCGTTTCGCCGCGTTCCACGACGCCCAGCAATTGGTGCGGCAATAGAAGACGAATGGCTTCGATTTGTCGCCGCCGCTCGCGCGCGCCAAACCTTGCTCGAAATAGCGCGCCATCGGCTCGGACAATTCGCCAAAGCCCGTGTCGGGAAGCCAGATGCTGCCGGGAATGTCGAAGCGCTTGGGATCGCGCCAAACCGCATTCTTCGGCAGCCCTTCGGGCTTCGGCGGCCGCGAAAGCGCATCGATGAAAATCGCCTTCTTTCCGCTCCACAGTTCGAAGGCCTGCGGCGTGTCGAGAACCGTCGCGCCCTTGAGCGTTGCTGGCGTCGGCGCGTGATAATCGCCGAGACGATAGCCTTCAGGCTCCGGCGGCGCTTGCGCGAAGGCCGGCGCGCCGCAAAGCGCGAAAAAGGCGAGAACCCCGCAAGCCAGTTGTCTCAACGCGCTCATCTCGCGACCATGATCTGATGGCCGGACTCATCGAGCAGCGGAACGCCGTAATCGAGGAGAATGCGCTCGAGCTCGGTCTTGTTCTGCGCGATCAGCGTATTGAGTTCGCGCTTCCAGTTCTGATCGGAGTGGCGAACCCCGAAGCCGATGCGAAACGCCATGCGCGCGCCCGGCGTCTCGGGCAGCAGAGTCACATTCAGCTTCTCGCTCGAATGTTTGGCGTAATAGCCGGCGATCGGCCCCCACAGAAGCGCGATGTCGATATCTCCCTTTTCGAGATCATGGATCATCGCGGCGCCCGAGGATTCAACGCGCGTGTCGACCATCAGCGGATAGGGCTTGACTGACGCCATCAAGCCGTTCATCGCCAGCACATTGCCGGGCGGCGTATTTGCGACAAGACCGATGCGACGCGGCTTTTCCTTCAGGTGAGGATCGTCGAGCGATTTTATGCCGTCGAGTTCCGAGCCCGCGCGGGTCACGATGGCGTAGGTGGTGCGGTAATAAGGATTGGTGGGCTGGACCAGGTCATTGCCCTGCGGCATGCCGAGGATCACGTCGCAAAGATGCGCATTGAGCGTGTTGCGCACGAAACCCGTGGCGCCCGGATAATAGGAATAGGCGAGTTCCTTGCCGAGTTTGTTCGCCAGGAATTGCGCGATCTGGTTCTCGAAGCCCTCACCCTTGTCGCTTGAAAAGGGAAGATTGTTCGGATCGGCGCAGACGCGCAGCGTCTTTTGATCGACGAGTTCGATCGAACCTTGATTGTCGTCGCCCTTTGCGCCGGCGTCTGGCCCCATGTGCTGCGCGAAGGCGGGCGCCGCCGCAACAAGAATTGCGGCGGCGAGAGCCCATTTAGGCAGGGCGGCCAGACCCTGCAGGCAGTTGTTCAAGCCGATCATGCGATCGCGTTGACGCCCTTACTTCTGACCCATGCACTCGCTCTCGGCCTTGGCGAAGGCTTCGGGACGATCCTCTTTCTTGCCTGGACGGCCGGCCTCGATCGCGCCGGTCGAGAGCGCGCGAAGATACACGTATAGGTCGTCGATATAGCAGGAGGCGTTCTTATTGTCGGCGAAAGCCGGCATGACGCTGTTGCCGTTCTGACGGCCGCCGATAACGATGCCGGCAAATTCCGCGTAATTGAAACGCTTCACCGAATCCTTGAGGGCCGGCGCATAGGTCGAGCCGCCGCCGTTCGGGCCATGGCAGACGTGGCATTCCGCGTGATAGCGGCGATAGCCGGAGAAAGTGTACCAGTCCACCTTGCCGTCAGGGCCGACATTGTAGGTAGGGTCGCCTTTGGCGTCGAAATATTTGCCGTCAACCGATTTGACGGCCTTCGGATCTCCCGGCGGATCGGCCATTGCCGGGGTTCCCACGCTCATGATGACGCCCAGAGCTAACGCTCCGGCCAGCGGCGATCTCATTACCACTCTCCTTGGTGTCTCTTCCCACACTTTAAACGCCGACGCTCGGCGGGCACCTTTACGGTGCCGCCGAGCGCCGACATTCGTTAACTTCGCGTCTCGCTTAGTTCGGCAGAGCGAAGACCGTCAAGACGCCGCCGAGCGCCGTGTAATTGGCGAGCGACGCATAGTTGCCGACGGCGCCGAGGCCCTCGCTGCTCTTCGAGAGGCCCGCCGCGAGGCCGATGCCCGCCCAGCCGCCAACGCCCGAGAGCACCGCAACATACTCCTTGCCGCCCGACTCATAGACGGTGACGTTGCCGATAATTCCCGACGGAGTCTTGTATTTGTAAAGCTCCTTGCCGGTCTTCGTATCGACGGCCTTCAGATAGCCTTCGAGCGTGCCGTAGAAGGTGACGCCGCCGTCAGTCGACGTGGCGCCGCCCCATGCCGAGAACTGCTCCTTGTTCGACCAGACGATCTTGCCGGTCTTGGCGTCCCAGGCGATGAAGTTGCCGGTGTGAGTCTCGCCCTTGTCCTTGCCCGCCGGGAACATTTCCAGCGTCGCGCCGACATAGGGCTGGCCCGCCGTGTAGCTCACGCGGAACGGCTCATAGTCCATGCAGACGTGGTTGGTCGGAACCAGGAACAGACCCGTCGCCGCGTCATAGCTCGCCGGCTGCTGGTCCTTGGAGCCGAGCGCCGCCGGGCAGACATATTGCGTGTTGACGTCTTCGCCGTTGTGCTCGGTCGAATATTTGTCGACGACCAGCGGACGGCCGTATGTCTTGGACGATTTGTCCATGTCGACCTTGGTCGCCCAGTTCACCGCCGGATCGAATTTCTCGGCGACGAGCAGTTCGCCGTTGGTGCGGTCCAGCGTATAGCCGAAACCGTTGCGGTCGAAGTGGACGAGCGTCTTGCGCTTCGCGCCGCCGATGTCTTGGTCGGCGAGAATCATCTCGTTGATGCCGTCGAAGTCCCACTCGTCGTGGGGCGTCATCTGATAGAGCCACTTCACCTTGCCGGTGTCGAGGTCGCGCGCCCAGACAGTCATCGACCAGCGATTGTCGCCCGGACGCTGCTTCGGATTCCAGGTCGAGGGATTGCCCGAGCCGTAATAGACGAGATTGAGCTCGGGATCATAGCTGTACCAGCCCCAGGTGGTGCCGCCGCCGATCTTCCACTGATCGCCTTGCCAGGTCGTGGTTCCCGAGTCCTTCTCGACCGGCTTGCCAAGATGGGTGGTCTTGCCGGGCTCGATGAGCGTGTCCTCGTCCGGACCCATCGAATAGCCGCGCCACACCTGCTGGCCGGTCTTCACGTCATAAGCGGTGATGTGGCCGCGCACGCCGAACTCGCCGCCGGCGATGCCGACGAACACCTTATCCTTGAATACATGCGGAGCCGCGGTCGAGGTCTGGCCCTTTGAAGGATCGCCGTTCTTGACCGACCAGCCGAGCTTGCCGGTCTTGGCGTCGAGCGCGACGAGCGTGGTGTCGGCCTGCGCCAGGAAAATCTTGCCGTCGCCATAGGCGAGGCCGCGGTTGACCGTGTCGCAGCACATCACCGGCACGACGGACGGGTCTTGCTTGGGCTCGTATTTCCAGAGAATCTTGTGGTCCGGATCCTTCAGATCGAGCGCATAAACGATGTTGGGGAACGGCGTATGCAGATACATGACGTCGCCGATGACGAGCGGCGCGCCTTCATGGCCGCGCAGAACGCCGGTGGAGAACTGCCAGGCCGGCGCGAGCTTGCCGACATTCTCGGTCGTGATCTGCTTGAGAGCGGAATGGCGCTGGTTGGCGTAATCGCCCGTCGGCATCACCCACTGCTTGGGGTCTTTCTGCAGGGTCAGCAAATCGTCGGCCTTCGCCGCGCCGGCGAGCGCGAGTACGGCGACCGAAGTCGACAACAACAGTCTATGCATGAGCTTTTCCTCCTGACGACGCCGTGGCGCGCGTTATTATTGCGCCGCCGCCGACGTCGCGCCTCCTAGGCGCCTCGACATTGGGAAGGCGATTTCCGTTTATGTCTCATGCCGGCGGGACGAAAAGTCCGCCAGCGGCGAGAAGCTCCCAGTTCCCGTCCGGGAGACATCTTTTACTCGGAAACCGCGGGATAATATGTCGCTAGCGGTTGAATCGCAATCGCAAAAAACAACGGCGCGGCCATGCGATGCGGCGCATCCCGCGGCGCGTCAAACAGCCAAGGCTAACAATATGTTGCGTGGCATTCTGACTCTTGTCGCGACGCTCGCGGCGCAATTTGCCGCAAACGCCGCGCCCGCCTTCTCTATATATGAAATCGCGCCGGGCGTTTACGCGCATCAAGGGAAAACATCCCTGATGACTCGGGAAAATATCGGCGACATCGCCAATCTCGGGGCGATCGTCGGCGTCGACGCCGTCGCGGTGATTGACACCGGCGGCAGCCTGATCGAGGGCCGCGCCTTTCTCGCCGCGCTGCGCGAGAAGACGCAGAAACCGATCCGCTACGTCATCAACACCCATGCGCACCCCGACCACACGTTTGGCAATGGCGCATTCGTCGAGACCGGCGCGATATTTGTCGGCCACAAAAATCTGCCGCGGGCGCTCGCCGCGCGCGGTCCGCATTATCTATCCGCCTTTCGCGATCAAATGGGCGACGCGCTCGACGGCGTCACCATCGTGGCGCCGACAGTGACGGTCGCCGACACGATGACGCTCGATCTCGGCCATCGCGAAATCGTCCTGCAGGCCTGGCGCACGGCGCATAGCGAATGCGATTTGACCGTTCTCGATCCCAAGAGCGGCGTGCTGTTTTCCGGCGATCTGCTTTTTCTGCAGCATGTGCCGGTCGTCGACGGGAGCCTCCTGGGCTTCCTTGACGTCGCCGACAGGCTCGCGGCGATCAAGGCGACGCAGGTCGTCGCCGGCCATGGTCCTGTCCCCGCGCCCTGGCCCAAGGCGCTGGAGGATGAGCGCGCCTACCTGATGCGGCTCACCGCCGATCTTCGCGCCGCTATCAAAAAGGGCGAGGGCGTCGCCGCGGCCGCCAAGTCAGCGGGCGCCGAAGAGCGCGAGAAATGGCGGCTATTCGACGATTACAACGCGCGCAACGCCACGGCGGGATTTGCGGAGCTTGAGTGGGAAGGGCCGTAAATGACTTTGTCACGTGACGCCGATCGAAGCGGCGCTTATTCTCGCCCGCAGATCATCGCTCGTAAGCCGCGAGGACGAACCTGTTGGAAGGACGCCGGATGAACAGATCAGCCCTTTGCGCCGCCGGCGCCTTCTTCGCTCTCATAGCGACCGCCGCCCTTGCGGAAAACGCCCCCGACCCCTGGCCTGGGCTCGTCACCGACATCTTCCAAAACCGCGCGGTCGGCGCCGCTGACGGCGCCATCGCGCTCGACGCGCCGGCGCGGGCGGAAGACGCCGCCATCGTTCCCATGACCATGCGCTTTTCCAACCCTTCACAGATCAAGGTGGCGACGCTCGTCATCGACCAGAACCCGATGCCGATGGCGGCGGCCTTCACGCTCGGCGACAAATCCGGCGTCGGCTTCATCGAAACGCGCGTCCGGGTGAATTCGTACTCGAACGTCCACGCGGTGGCCGAGACAAGCGACGGCAGACTGCGCGCCGACGCCAAATTCGTCAAAGCCTCGGGCGGCTGTTCGGCGCCCGCGGTCAAGGACCAGGACGAGGCGATCGCCAATATCGGCAAGATGAAATATCGCGAGTTCAAGAGCGCAGATGCCGCCAAGCGAGAAGCGCAGATCATGATCCGCCACCCGAACGCCTCGGGCATGCAGATGGACCCGGTTTCGCGCGCCTATCTCCCCGCCCATTTCATCGACAAGGTCGAAGTCTTCCAAGGCGACGCGCCGATTTTCACGATGGAGGGCGGCATTTCGCTCTCCGAAGACCCGACCTTCCGCTTCACCTATGCGCCGAACGGCGCAAAGACGATCCGCGTCGAGGCCTATGACAACAAGGGCGGCGTCTATAAGGGCGAATGGCCGATCGGCGAAGCGTCCTGAGCGGCGCGCGTTAGGTCGCAGCACAATCGCCACTGACGTGATGGACTGCGAAGACTCCGAGCCTTTTGCGCCAAAGTGGACAAAAAAGTTCGGCATAGAAAATGCGTCGATTCAAGAAATTGGAACGCATGTTACGCGAAGCGGCGGCGTCCGCTTTTCCGCGACGCGCGCCAATGCGCGAGTTTTTTGCCTAAATTCAAGGCAGTGCGGTGATTGACGCGCGATATGCTGCGACGCACAATCGCCGCCATGAACTTGCGGTATGCGATTCGACTGCAGGGCCTATGCGAGTCGAATTTCGCACGGCAAGGAGGTCACGATGGAGTCGGTCAGGCAGTGGTTTCAGGATTGGTCGGACGCTTGCGAATACGCCAAGGAGTGCGTCCCCGACTTCTCATTCTTTTCCTCTTTCGTCCCTGGCGCGCCCTATACGGCGCTGCTGAGCATTGCAGCCGTCTGCTGGCTGTTCTGGGCGGTCAATGAACGCGGCATCCGGCGTCGCGCCGCCAGGCGGCGGCAAGCGGCGCGCGTCGGCGGCGCGCTCGACGCGCCGTTGCAGGAAATGAAGCGCGCGCCCGGCAAGGAAGAGAAGCTCGCCGCATAGGTCGCGTCCGGCGAAAAAGCGGACGCCGGTTTTTCACGCCAAATGTGCATGTCTGCTGAGTTGTTGGGCCGCTGAGCAGGACCGTGGGGCCATTTGGCTAATCGCGGATATATGCCGTTAGCCCATCATCCGTAACAGCTATTTTAATGCGAAGACCGTTAGAACAAATGGCGCCCCCTGGACTGTCGCTGTCCACATCTGAAAGGCTAATTCGATCGCGATCGCCCCGAGCAGACCTCTCCCATACGTCAAATATTTTTGCTCTCAAGGTCGGTCTTAGGCTTTCGGGGAGCGCTCTGTGGGGGGCTTTTAGCCCGTCTTATTCACCGAGGGCCTGATTTTGGGCTGGCGAGTGTGGTGTAAGATACTGATTTAGTGTATGGATTGGTTGCTGACGCCGATCCGTTCACGCCATCGCATCGAAGCCACACCCGCCATGC
>VGEB01000029.1 GCA_016869435.1 Alphaproteobacteria bacterium
CGCCGGCCTCCTGCTCCCGCAAAATCCCGATGATCTGCTCTTCCGTGAACCGCTTCTTCTTCATCGTGTCCGTCCTCAATGGGCCGGACTCTAATCGCTTCTGGAGGAATTTCTCAGGGGCAGGTCATCCCAAAAATAGAGCTGCAAAAGGCGTTCATGATAGGAAGGTAAAACCCCAAACTGTCCCTTGTGCATAAGGGCGTGACGAACGTCTGAGATTTCTTTGAAACACAAATGGTCGTCAGCGAAGCTTTTTTTCTTCTCGCCATAGGCGTCCGCAAGTTGGGCCCTAATGGAGTCGCTCTTACCCCCGACAATTATTTCGAGCGCGATCCAGTAGGAGGCGAACCGGAATGCTTCATTGGTCTGATTCATCGCCATATCGAAAAAGTTGCACGCCCGTTGCATGCGTTGGCGAAGCTCACTTCCCTGCAAGGCGAGCCGCGAAACCAGTTCAGAAATTAGATGCTGGTCTATGAACTTAAAAAGATCTGCATGAATCGGCATTCGGACCGCCTCTCCCGGCAAATTAATTTTTCCTTTTGAATCGAAATCAAAATCGGCGATCCAATTGTAAGAAGCCAATTTTCCAAAGGGCAGACTTATGAGCGATCGAAGAAAGCTGATCGAATTGTATGCGCGTCCATAATTTGTTCCAGATTCTGACATCGCCACTGGAGAAATCAGCGCGAGATAGTCATGGTCGGGAAGTTTTAGATCGCTCACCGCGAAGGAAACCTGCAGGATCTGATTTGCAGATCCCATGGCGACCTTGGATTGAATGCGAACTAGAGGGGCCAGCTTCCCAACGACAACAGTGGCCGGATGCCGATCTGGAAACGCGTCCCTAGAAAACTTTGCCCCCTCAAGGATTTTTTGGAGACGGCTAGGCTCTGGCAATATGAAGCTAAATAGCTTTCCATGAAAATTTTGAAATTCAATGTCAATTCGCGCAAAGCAAGCCGCAACGTCGGCTAGCTTGATCTCTCTCGCGTTTTCCATTGCCCCACTTCGCTACGCCGCCTTCTGCTTCGGCGTCAGCAGCTTGCGGTTCATCAGCGTTTCCGCGATTTGGACCGCGTTGAGCGCGGCGCCCTTGCGCAGATTGTCGGAGACGCACCACAGCACGAGACCGTTGTCGACCGTCGGGTCTTCGCGAATGCGCGAAACATAGGTCGCGTCCTCGCCCGCCGCCTCATGCGGCGTGATGTAACCGCCGGCTTCGCGCTTATCGATCACGAGCAGACCCGGCGCCTCGCGCAGGATGTCGCGCGCCTCGTCGGCCGAAATCGGCTTCTCGAATTCGATGTTCACCGCCTCCGAATGGCCGATGAAGACCGGCACGCGCACGCAGGTCGCGACGAGCTTGATCTTGGGGTCGAGAATCTTCTTCGTCTCCGCGACCATCTTCCACTCTTCCTTGGTGAATCCGTCTTCCATGAAGACGTCGATGTGCGGGATGAGGTTGAAGGCGATGCGCTTGGGAAACTTCTTCGCTTCGACGGGATCGGAGACGAACACCGAGCGCGTCTGCGCGAAGAGTTCGTCCATGCCCTCCTTGCCCGCGCCCGAGACCGACTGATAGGTCGAGACGACGACGCGCTTGATCGTCGCCGCCTCATGCAAAGGCTTCAGCGCGACGACCAATTGTGCGGTCGAACAATTGGGATTGGCGATGATGTTCTTCTTGGCGAAGCCCGCAGCGGCGCCGGCGTTCACCTCCGGCACGACCAAGGGCACCTCTGGGTCCATGCGCCAGGCCGACGAATTGTCGATGACGACGCAGCCCTGCGCGCCGATCCTCGGCGCCCATTCCTTGGCGACCGAGCCGCCGGCCGACATCAAGCAGATATCCGTATCGGAAAAGTCATAAGAATCGAGCGCCTTGCACTTCAATATCCTGTCGCCGAAGGACACTTCCGCGCCGATCGAGCGCGACGAGGCGAGCGCGACGACTTCCGAGACGGGAAAGCGGCGCTCGGCGAGAATATCCAGCATTTCGCGGCCCACGTTGCCCGTAGCGCCGACGACCGCGACCTTATACGCCATCATCTAACTCCAGCCGGCGACCCGGCGTCTCCGGTTTCAGAAAGGCATGCCGACCGACATGTTTCCGGAAGGCGACATGCCGATAGGCATTTTGCCGGCGGACGAACTCGGCTTCTCGGCTTCCTTCTCTTTTCCTGGCGGCGTCTGTCCTGGCGACCAGCCCTCAAGCTCGCCGAATTGGCGGTTGCCGCCGCCCTGCTGCTGCTGGGCCGCCCCGCCGCGCTGCGATTGCTGCGCTTTAGCCTTCTTGGCCTTCGGCGGCGTTGAAACAGCGCCGGACATGTCGAGCGCATTCGGGTCGACCTGAAGCTGCTGGGCGGAAGCGACCTCGCCGCCCGCCGCGACGAGAAAAGCGGCGAGAACTAGCGAGCCAAAAGCAAGACGAGCGCTGGTCGACATGGCGCAACTCTCCATAGACGTTTGCAGCCGTCCTAAACCGCCGAGGCGGCGGGATCAAGGCGGCGGGCGCTCAACGGGCCTGCGTTCGGCGGGCCAGCGCTTCGTCCTGGGCGATCGCCATGTTTTTGAGCTCGGCGATCGCCTTCGCCGGAGACAGGCTCTTCGGGCAAACCTGGGTGCAATTCATGATCGTATGACAGCGGTAAAGGCGGAACACGTCGTCGACATAGGAGATTCGGTCTTTCGTCGCTTCGTCGCGCGAATCCTGCACCCAGCGGAACGCCTGTAGCAGCGCCGCCGGACCCAGAAATCGGTCGGAATTCCACCAATAGCTCGGACAGGCCGTCGAGCAGCAGGCGCACAGAATGCATTCATAGAGCCCGTCGAGCTTCGCCCGCTGCGCCGGCGACTGTAGGCGCTCCTTCTCGGGGTCCGGTCCGGCCCGCAGCCAGGGTTGGATCGCCGCATGCTGCTCGTAGAAAATCGTCAGATCGGGCACGAGATCCTTGACCACCGCCATATGCGGCAGCGGATAGATTTTGATCGCGCCGTCGATCTCGTCCATGCCCTTGGTGCAGGCGAGCGTGTTCAGCCCGTCGATGTTCATCGAGCAGGAGCCGCAGATGCCCTCGCGGCAGGAGCGGCGGAAGGCGAGCGCCGGATCGATCTTGTTCTTGATCCAGATCAGCGCGTCGAGGACCATCGGCCCGCAGTCGTCGACATCGATGAAAAAAGTGTCGATGCGCGGATTGGCGCCGTCTTCAGGATTCCACCGATAGATGCGCAGTTCGCGAACGCGTTCGGCGCCTTCGGGCTTCGGCCAGATTTTGCCTTCGCCGACGACAGAGTTTTTGGGAAGCGCGAATTCGACCATCTCAATACACCCGCGCTTTCGGCTCGATGTAAGCGACCTCGTTCGTCATCGTGTAGCTGTGCACCGGACGATAGTCGATCGATGAGGTCTTCTTATCGCGATCGATCGTCGCCAGCGTATGCTTCATCCAGTTCTTGTCGTCGCGGTTCGGGAAATCCTCGCGCGCATGGGCGCCGCGCGACTCGGTGCGGTTGGCGGCGCTCTCCATCGTCGTGACCGCCTGCACGATGAGATTGTCATATTCGAGCGTCTCGATCAGATCGGAATTCCAGATGAGCGAGCGATCGGCGATCTTGACGTCGGCGCCGTCGCGCCACACCGCGTTGATCAGTTCGACGCCCTCGGCGAGAACTTCGCCGGTGCGATAGACGGCGCAATGCGATTGCATCGTCCGCTGCATCCGATCGCGCAATGTCGCGGTCGACGTTCCGCCATTGGCGTTGCGGAAAAAATCGAGCCGCGACAGCGCGAGATCGGCGGAGTCCGACGGCAGCTCCGGCTGCGTATCGTTCGGCTTGATGAGTTCGGCGGCGCGCAGCCCCGCGGCGCGGCCGAAGACGACGAGATCAATCAGAGAGTTCGAGCCGAGGCGATTGGCGCCATGCACCGAGACGCAAGCCGCTTCGCCAAGCGCCATCAGGCCCGGCGTCACCTCGTCAGGATTGCCGTCGCGCTTGCGCAGCGCCTCGCCGTGAAAATTCGTCGGTATGCCGCCCATATTGTAATGAACGGTCGGAAGGATCGGGATCGGCTGGCGCGTCACGTCGACGCCCGCGAAGATTTTGGCGCTCTCCGATATGCCCGGCAGACGCTCATGCAAAATCTGCGGATCGAGATGTTCGAGATGCAAATAGGCATGATCCTGATTCTTGCCGACGCCGCGGCCTTCGCGAATCTCGACGGTGATGGCGCGTGAGACCATGTCGCGCGGCGCAAGATCCTTCACCGAGGGCGCGTAGCGCTCCATGAAGCGCTCACCCTCGCTGTTGGTCAGATAACCGCCCTCGCCGCGCGCGCCTTCGGTGATCAGACAACCCGCGCCATAGATTCCCGTCGGATGAAACTGCACGAACTCCATGTCCTGCAGCGGCAGGCCGGCCCGCAGCACCATGGCGTTGCCGTCGCCGGTGCAGGTATGCGCCGACGTGGCTGAGAGATAGGCGCGGCCGTAGCCGCCGGTCGCGAGCACGGTCAGCGCCGCGCGAAAACGATGGATCGTCCCGTCGTCGATCTTCAGGCACACCACGCCGCGACAGGCGCCGTCATGACCCATGATCAGATCGATCGCGAAGAATTCGACAAAGAATTTCGTGTTGAGCTTCAGCGCCTGCCCATACATCGTATGGAGCATGGCGTGGCCAGTGCGATCGGCGGCCGCGCAGGTGCGTTGCGCTGGCGGGCCCTTACCGAAATCCGTCGTCATGCCGCCGAACGGACGTTGATAGATCGTGCCTTCGCTCGTGCGCGAGAAGGGAACGCCCCAATGTTCCAGCTCATAGACAGCCGGCGGCGCGTTTCGGCACATATATTCGATCGCGTCCTGGTCGCCGAGCCAGTCGGAGCCTTTGACGGTGTCGTACATGTGCCATTTCCAATTGTCCGGCCCCATGTTGCCGAGCGCGGCGGCGATGCCGCCTTGCGCCGCTACGGTGTGCGAACGCGTGGGAAAGACTTTCGTGACGCAGGCGACGTTCAGTCCAGCCTCGGCGCAACCGACGACCGCGCGCAGCCCCGACCCGCCGGCGCCGACAACGACGACGTCAAAGGTGTGATCGACGATCGGATACGCGCGGCCGCCAGCCGACACATTTGATGCAGAACCTCTTGCAACCATCATCAAGCCTTCTGGGATGTCATCCGATCGAACGCAGTTTCGCCGCGTCGTAACTAGGCGCGTTTATTGACTTCGAGCAAGCGCTGTCGCTCGCATCGTCCCGCTACTTGGGCGCAGCGATGAGGAGGATCGCGACGACCCAGAGCGCCGCGATCACGCGCGACGCCCAAAGGTTGGCGACGAGCGCCCGCGTCTTCAGCGCTTCGTCATGCACATAGTCTTCGATGATTTCGTCCATGCCCTGCCGTGCATGGACCATGCCGACGGCGCCGAAAGCGAGAAGCGCGAGCGCGGGAATTGGTCTGCCGATTTCCGCACGCACGCCTTCGAGCGTTTTGCCTGCAAGCCCGAGGATCCACCAGGCGCTCAACGCGCCGAGCGGAATCAGCGCATAGGAGGTCAGGCGCATGAATTGCGCGTGAGGCGAACCGCTGCGGTCGGAGACATAGGCGTCGCCGGACCCGGTTCGACCGCTATTGAATCTTGTCGCAACCGTCATGGATTCGCTCCTCCTAGCTCGCCAGCGTCTTGAAGATGTAAAGGAGCAGCGTCAGCAGGATTCCGCCGGCGAGCGTCGCTTGCGCCAGCAGTTCACGCCCCTGCGGGTCCATGTACAGGCCGCGATCCCAGAGCGCATGACGCACGCCGCCGAGCAGATGATGGAAGATCGCCCAAACGATCATCACCATGAGCAGATTGCCGATGAAGCCTGACGCGATCCAGGACACGGCGGCGAAGGCGCCGCCGCCGATCGCGGCGCCGAGCAGGAAAAGCGTCAGAAGCGCCATGCCGACGTATAGCCCCGCGCCAGTGATGCGATGGGCGATCGACATCATCATCGTCAGGATAGGCTTGAAGATCGTGAGATGCGGCGACAGCGGCCGGCGCGCGGCGAGCCTGTCTGTGTCGACGTCGGCCATGTGGAACCCTCTCGCGTGCGCCGATCCGCTTCTCGGAACGCTTCCAAGCAGATAATTCAATTGTTGCGGCGCCGCAACCACTGGCCGTCGGCGGCCCCTGCGCATGCAAAAAGCCCCGTCGCCGGGGCTTTTGCTGCTGACGTCCGACGGCGTTGGCCTTCAGTAGGCCCCTATCGGCGGGCCAGAAGGCGCAAACAGCCAGTTGAAGCGATAGTTCACGCCGGCGCGAATGGTATTGAGATGGGCCCGTTGCTGGGTTTCGATGACGAAGGGTCCAGCATAAGTCGGGCCGTAATTCGCGCCCATGTTTGCATAGAGATATTCGACCCGCCCCGACCAGTTCGGCAGAAAGGCGTATTCGAGCCCTGCGCCGGTCGTCCAGCCAGTCGCGACTCGCGACTGAGAGCCAAGCCATCCGTAGTTGAGATTCAGGTCGCCATAGGCGAAGCCGCCGGTGCCATAGAGGAGCAGTTGCGAATTGAGCAGCGACACGCCGGCGCGGCCGCGCACGGTGCCGAACCAGTTGACGCTGCGCGTCGCGCCCCAAATCTGGTTGCCGCCAGAGCCGACGGTCGATCCCTGAAAATCGGTTTCGAGGCCGGCGACCAGGAGCGGCGTGAACTGATAGTTGTAGCCGATCTGACCGCCGCCGATGACGCCACCGGGGTTTGACCCGTTGGAGAACGGAAGCCAGTATCCATAGTTATATCGATCGAGCCATCCGCCGCCGAGATTGAGGCCGACATAGATGCCGGTCCAGGTCATCATCGGCGGCGGCGGCGGAATATAGACCGGCGGCGGCCCCTTGCGTGAAGGCAGGTCTGCGGCCGATGCGGACATGACGGCCAATGACGCCGCGACGGCGAGGCCGAAAACTCGTTTTCTCATTTAGAACCTCGATGCTGCGTGCTTTAAACGCCAGCGCCCCCGAGGTTTCGAAATGAGCGGCCAACAATGGCGCAATTGCGGAAGATTTATGCTTGGTTTTCAATGTTTAAGCGATATGCTTAGCCATCGGTTAATGCGCCGGTTCGATGCCGGTCCGCCCAAAGCGCGACAAGCGCCAGCGACGCGCAAACAGCGCCCGCCAAGAAGACGGCGCTAGGTCCGAAAGCGTCCCAGAGCGCTCCGGCGCCCGCGCTGGCGCCGAGCAGCGCAACGCCGCTCGCAAGATTGAAGACCCCGAAGGCTGAGCCTCGCAACGCCGCGGGCGCAACGTCGGCGACGAGCGCAGCGAGAAGTCCCTGGGTGAGGCCCATATGTAGGCCCCAGAGCGCTATGCCGACCCACACGAGGGGCAAATGCTCGGCGCTGGCAAGAGCAACGTCGGCGGCGATCAATGCGACAAGGCCAGCCATCAGCGGCGTCTTCCGATCGCCGCGATCGGAGAAGGCGCCGACGGGATATGAAGCGCTGGCGTAGACGACATTCATCGCGACGAGCACGAGCGGCGCAAGCGCCTCCGGCAGGCCGACGGCGCGCGCCTTCAGGATGAGAAAGGCTTCCGAAAAACGCGCCAGGCTGAAGACGACGCCGATCGCCGTAACGATCCAGAAGGCGCCGCCGAGCCGGCGGATTTCCTCGATATGCAGGGGAAAGCGCGCCGGCCGCGGCGGTCGCGAGCTCTGCGGCTCGCGGACCCCAAAGGCCAGAACCGCGACGGCGAGGGCCGCCGGGATAGTGGCGATCCAAAACACCAGTGGAATGCTATTGGCGGAAAGCCACATCACGGCGACCGCGACGGCTGGCCCGAGAAAGGCGCCGACCGTGTCGAGCGACTGGCGCAGGCCGAAGGCGGCGCCACGAACCGCGGCCGGCGCGCTGTCGGCGACGAGAGCGTCGCGCGGCGCGCCGCGGATGCCCTTTCCAACGCGATCGAGGAAGCGCGCCGACATGATCCAACCAATATTCGGCGCGAGCGGAAACATCGGCTTGGTGAGCGCCGCCAGCCCATAGCCGATGATCGCGAGTTGCTTGCGCCGACCGAACCAGTCCGAAAGCGCGCCCGAAAAAATCTTGACGATCGAGGCTGTCGCCTCGGCGACTCCTTCGATGACGCCGACTTCGGCCATAGACGCGCCCATGGCGCCGACGAGATAGATCGGCAGCAGCGCATGAATCATCTCCGAGGAGAAATCCATGAGCAGCGACACGATCCCGAGCGCCCAGACGCCGGCAGGGATGGCGCGCAGGCGGAAAGGGCGGATGTGATTATTCATGACGCCTCGAACAAACGCGCGCCAACCCTCTCCCTGAGGGAGAGGGTGGTCGCCGGAGGCGACCGGGTGAGGGGCTACTCGCTTCACTTGAAGTCAATGTGAGCGGCGCGCCACTGCGTTACGCAAACCTATGCAACGCCGCAACCCCTCACCCGGTTGCTTCGCAACCACCCTCTCCCGATGGGAGAGGGTTAGCTCGCGCTGTTTTGAAAGCGCGCTAAGCGCTAACCCTTCAGCGCCTGCGCGAGGCGCGCGATGCCGTTCTCGATTTCTTTTTCGGTAAGCGCCACGAAGCCCAGCATCAGCAGCCGGTCGCCGCCGTCATTGTCATCAAAGCGCAGCGCCGAGCCCGTCGCCAGCGAACAGACGCCGACGCCGGCGGCGAGCCCCCTCTTCTCCACCTCGGCGGCGTCCGGAAAACCGTCCGGCAACTTCCAGACGAGATGCATGCCGGCTTGATCTCCGTAAATCTCGCAAGGGCCGAAGTGATTCCTGAGCGCGTTGAGCAGCGCGTCGCGCCGCTCCCGATAAAGCTGGCGGATGCGCCGCAAATGGCGCCCGAATTCGCCGTTCGACATGAAATCCGCCATCGCCGCCTGTTCGAGCCAGCTCTGGCCGTTGTTCATCAGCATTTTCATCCGCCGCGCAGCCTCGGCGAGACGACGCGGCAAGACCACATAGCCGAGACGCAGTCCCGGCCCCATGCATTTCGAGAATGTCCCGAGATAGATGACGCGCTCGTTGCGATCGAGACCTTTGAGCGCCGTCAAGGGCGAGCCGATGAAGCGGAAGTCGCTGTCATAGTCGTCTTCCATGATGTAGGCGTCGTATTGCGTCGCCCAGGCGAGAAGCTCGAGCCGCCGCTGCAGGCTCATGGTCACGCCGATCGGATATTGATGCGACGGGGTGACATAGGCGACGGCGCCTTTGGTCTTTGGAAGCCGCGACACGTCGAGCCCGTCCTGATCGACCGGCACGGGGTGAAGCGTCGCCCCAAGGCTTTCGAGCACGAAGGCCGCGCCCTGATAGCAAGGGGACTCGACGACGGCGGCGCAGCCCGGACTGACCAGCAGGCGCCCGACCAGGTTGAAGCCGTCCTGGCAACCGCCGACGATGACGATCTGCTCCGGATCGGCGACGACGCCGCGCGCCGGCGCGAGGTGCTTGGCGATCGCGCGCCGCAGCTCCAGCAGCCCTGCTGGATCATTATAGCTCGTGAGATTGGAGCCGACCGCCTTCAGACGGTTCTTGATGTGATGCGACCAGGCTTTCAGCGGAAAGGACCGCGCGTCGGGCCGGCCGACCCAGAAGTCGGCGGCAAGACGGCGGCGCTCGGGGTCGGCGAGACGATGGGTGCGCAAGGCGGCGCAAGAGATCGGCGCTTCATCCGCCGCGCCCGCCTCGTTGGCGGGCGGCGCGCGATGATCGGCCGACAGGAACGCCGTGTCCGGCAGATCGGGCGAGACGAAGGTGCCGACATAAGGCTTGGTGCGGATATAGCCCTCGGCGATCAGCCGCTCATAAGCGAGAACCGCCGTGTTGCGCGAAACGCCGAGCTGGCTGCTGAGCTCGCGCGTGGTCGGCATCGGATCGTCGCCCTTAAGCCGCCCGTTTAGAATCATCGAGCGAATCTGATCGAAAATCTGATTCTGCAGAGTGGTCTTTTCCGACTCGGCGACAATGATCGACAGTTGGACATGCCCGCTCTTGACCACGGGCGCGGGCCGTTCGGTGGTCGTGAAGGTCATCGCTGCACACTTCCTGGGCGCAGGCTAATGCGGTTTTATTCCACAGGCATAGGTCCACAGGAAATGCAAGCTTTGGCGCCAAGTTTGACAGGCTTACAGCCTACAGCGCCGGCCAGAGACGGAAGATTTTTGATCTGGCGCCATCAGGTTCCTCGTTCCTGGCGCTTTTTATCGAACGCGGATTGAGGAAAGCTGCGATGGCGTCGAGAGGCGCCATTCTAAATCCAGGGAGACCGGAATGCCGTTTTCGAACTCGCGCTTCATGCCGCTGGCGTTTTGGGTCGGCTTTCTCGCCCTGGGTCTCGCCACCAATGTCGACACCGCCCAAAAGTCGCGCGGTTTCGCGCGCGACAAGCAGGAGTTAAGCGTCGCCAGCGCAGCTGGCAGACGCCTGCCCCTGCTGTTGATCCAAGATCAAAGTCAGACCATCGTTCGCGACTGAGCCCGCGAAATTTATGCTTCTCGACGCCGCGCAAGCGGCGTTTTTTTTGCGCCGAATTTCTATTTTCGCCGCGGCGCGAGCCGGTTCAGAACCGTTATCGACAGGAAGCCGCCGATCCAGGCGCCGACCGCCGCAAAGGCCACATAAGCCCAGTTCGACGTGTAGCTGATGACGGCGAATGCCGAGAGCAGATACCAGACGCTGCTCCAGCTCGCCGCGGCAACGCGCCGGCGCTCGGACACCGCCGCGTTGAAGAACACATAGACCGCGTCGGTGATGGCGGTCGAAGCGGCGACGCCGATCCCGATCAGTGGGTCAACGCTAGGCAGGTCCATGGTCTCCTCCGCCAGCCCGTACGGGGGCGGAAGCAGCTATGGACGGCTGCAGCCGGCCTTGCAAATGAGTAAGAGACGAGATCGGCGAAGCGAACCGCCAATCTCCTGATGCGCCCGGCAAGCGGCCGAAGGGGTTACCGGACTGGGTTCACCAGCGGCGCCAGTATGGCCGTCTCCAGCCGCTCCACTGGCCGCCGCGACGGCATCCGCCCCATGGTCCTCTGTGCCCATAGGGTCCGCAGCCGCCATAGACGAGATGCAAAGAGCTCTGCGAATTGTCGGGCACTTGGATCGGCAGGGCGTCAGCGTCGGGAACGAAGGAGAACGCAAGGCTTGCGCTGAGCGCCGCCGCGCCCAGCAGTTTTCTGTAGATCATAGGACAGTCCTTTGAGCTAATCGCCAATGGTCGACCGACCCTGGCGGGCGCAACGCTATCTGCATTCGGCGCAAAGAACCAGAAACGGCAAAGATCGCGGTTAAAGGCAACACGGCGGCCGACGCTAATCCTCGCGCCGCATGATTGGCCCCTCCGCCTCGTCTTCCTCGGCAGCAATTCCCAGCGACTCAGCTAAGGCCAGCCGCAGCAGCAACAGGGCCATTCGTTCAGGCAGCGGCTCGCGGGTCGCCGCCTCGAATGACAGCCGCAGCGCCATTCCAACTTCCCGCTGGATCACCAGCGACACCCGATCGTCGATTCGATTGGTCGGGAGCATGATCGACCTCCCGACATCTAAACGAACGATCCTTGCCGAAGTTCCCACAATACATTGAATTTACGGGCAAAGTCTTAGTCCGTTGCGACAGGGGCAAGCGTTTGGACATTAATCACCGCCGCGGACCGCCGTCTGCTTCGCCTTGGACATCATGGCTTGTCGCTCTTCTTGCGCGAAGGCGATGCCGGCGACGGGGCGTGCGAAAGCCGAGGGTCGATCGTTGCGATGGACGCCGGCGCGCAAATCGAGCCGTCGGCCCCGGCGAACTGGTTTCCGTATCCTTCGATGCGCCCCGCGACATTCGGTGCGATCACCAATCCGCACCCCGGCGCGCCGGGTGTGTCGCCCTGCTCGGCGACGTTGCCAATCATGGTGACGTGGGAGGACGCGTCTCTAGCAGTTCCTGCCGAGCCAATTATAATGGTATATGCAGCATGTGCACCGTAATTCGCCTGTCCCTTGCCAACATCGCGCGCCTTGTTTGAAACAAGCACGGTTTCATCTGCGAATGTAGTGATGCACGGCCCGCCAAGATTATCGCATGTGTTGTTCGCGATATAGCTGTTGAAGCAATTGTTCTCGATGCCTCCCGGAGGCGTCACGTTTACGTCGAGAGAGCCGGGCGTTGTGTCCCGGAATATGTTGCCCTCAATGCGGCATCCGCGTGTTGACGGCAACGGGCCGATTGCCGCGCCAAGCGCGATGCCTTGACCGAAAAGATAACCGCTCAGCGTGTTGTTGTTGATGTCGGGGTTAAGGCCCTCGGCAAGGATCGTCGAGCCGACGCATTCATTTCCAGAAATTACCGGATAACGGATATCTCCGGCAAAGTTGTTAGTCGACAAGTTGATGCATTGGTTTTGCGTCGTCGCCGGGGTCAGTTGGAAGTAGCTTCCAATGATCTTGGGGTAAGAGATTGTGTGGCCCGCCGTCGCAAGAAGAGCAATTTGGAGGGTCAGCGTCGAGCTGTTGATGATCGACGAATTCTCGAAGACAAGCCCTGTTATGTCGGCCGCATGCGCCCCCTGCGCAATTGTCGCACGCGGCAAAGTTGCCGTCGGATTGTTTTCATCTATCCTGACGCCATAGAAACTCGGGCTTGCGTCCACAAACACAAACAAATCTGTAGACAGCGTGCAGCCGGAGTCGAGCTTCAGCGTTCCTGGGTCTGCGCTGTTTCCCGCGAAGCTTATATCTGTCGAACTGCTGAACCGAGCATTGCATGGCAGGCGAAACGGCGCCCCTCCAGGCATAAAGATCGCGCCGCCTACAGCCAAAATCTTGGTAAGGGCAATGTTGTTTGCGCTCTGATAGGTGACGACGTCGCCGGCGCGCATGCCCGCCGCGCGCAAGTCATATCCCTTTTCCGGCGCTGACGCCGCCAGCCAGCACCCGGTTCCCACATTCGGCGCGACTTGCGTAAAATCATTGCCCGACGCGCCAGGCGAGCACGCTGAGAGAGAAAGGTAATAGTGCTGTCCGCCGCCATCGAACGGCGCATAGAACCCCTGTCGGAAAATTTCGTATCCGGAGGCCTTTCCCCGGATCGAAAGCGCCTTCAGCTCGACGTTCGTCCCGACATGGCCGCCGGACGGGCTTGCGATGCTGCTGAGATATTCGCTTCCGGTAAGCGTCTCCACAATCGACAGTGAGCCCCCGGCGAGGGCGGCAAGGAGCGTGGCGGCGCCGGCGGCGCGCTTTGAATTCACGCGAAGCGTGAAGCGGCGGAAAGCGGATGAAGCGGGCATCGCGCCTCCCTGCGCACGACCGGGCGCAATTTATCAATTCGGATGTTTGATCTGCATTCGTCGACGACGCGCATCGGCGCCTCCGCATATTCGACTATTTCTACAAGTCTTTGATTCTACAATTGTTTAGATTCAATGGTGGGCGCGACAGGGATTGAACCTGTGACCCCTACGATGTCAACGTAGTGCTCTCCCGCTGAGCTACGCGCCCTTGGGCCCGATGGGCCGGAGCGCCCGTCTATACTGGCGTACGTTGCGCCGCGCAAGCGCGCTCCTTCTGCGACGCTGTGGACCGCACCCCAGCGCAAGCTATGGAAAAAATTGACGTTCCGTAAAGAACGCCCCAATTCCATGCAAAAGAATTGTGACATTGCGCGATTTCAAGTCTTGCGACGAGCCCGCTTTGTGGCAGACTTATTGTGCTCCCGCTTGTCGAGCGGAGAGAAGTTAAGGAGGTTTCGCATGTCCTTGCAGGGCCATATCGTCGAACTCCAGCGTCGCCATGAGGCGCTCAAGAAGGAGATCGAAGAGGAACAGCTGCACCCCCACGCGGACGAATTGAAGATAGCGGAACTAAAGCGAAAGAAATTGCAGATCAAGGACGAGCTGGCCAAACTATCGATCAGCGAGACGCGCCACTAGCGTTTCGGGATAGGACACTTTCGCTTTACGCCATGGGCGGAGAGAGATCTCCGCCTTATTTTTTGAACCATTCGCCCCGCGGCGCGCGATTTGCGAGACCTCGTCCTTATGCCCGTCACCGAGTTGTACCGCGCCGAGACGCTGCATGAGGGCCTCGGCGAGCCTTTCTTCGACCGTGTCGAAGCCGCCACCTTTCCGAAGCATCTGCTACGCTATCGCAATCAGCGCTGGGCGGCGCGCGTCGGTCTCGACGGGCTCAGCGACGCGGAATGGATCGCGCATTTCGGACGCTTTTCCCCGCTGCCGGGCGGGTTCGCGCACCCATTGGCGCTGCGTTATCACGGCCATCAATTCCGCGTTTACAATCCGGATCTCGGCGACGGACGCGGCTTCCTCTTCGCGCAGCTGCGCGACTCTAAGGACGGCCGACTGCTCGACCTCGGCACCAAGGGCAGCGGCCAGACTCCCTGGTCGCGTCGCGGCGACGGCCGGCTGACGCTGAAAGGCGGCGTTCGCGAGATTCTGGCGACGGAAATGCTGGAGGCTTTGGGGGTCGACACCTCGAAGACCTTCAGTCTGATCGAGACCGGAGAGGCGCTCATGCGCGGCGACGAACCGTCGCCGACGCGTTCCAGCGTACTGGTGCGCCTGTCGCATTCACACATTCGCATCGGCACGTTTCAGCGCCTCGCCTTCCATGACGACACCGCGGCGACCGACAGGCTCGTCGACCACGTCTGCCGCCATTATTTTCCCGCCATCGCAGACCTGCCGGCGCCTGAAAGAGCCCTCGCCTTTCTCGAAGAGGTCGTGGGGCGCGTTGCCAGGCTCGGCGCCGGCTATATGGCGTCAGGTTTCGTTCACGGCGTGCTGAATTCGGACAATATCAACGTCACCGGCGAGAGCTTCGACTATGGACCATGGCGCTTTGCGCCGGTCTATGACCCGAGCTTCACCGCCGCCTATTTCGACGAAATCGGGCTGTACGCCTTTGGCCGGCAGCCAGGAGCGCTGGGCTGGAACCTTTCCCGCCTGGCCGAGTGCCTGGTCCATCTCATCGGACTGAAGGCTGCGGAGAAGGCGCTCGCGACCTTTCCGGGTCGCATCCAACAGGAGTTCCGAGCGGCCCTGCTCAATCGGCTCGGCCTCGCCTCCGCGAGCGACGACGCCGACATCGAGCTGGCGAAGGCGATGGTCAACTTTCTCACGATAACAAAAGCGCCGTTCGAACAGACCTTTTTCGACTGGCGCGGCGGATTGGCCTCGGTCGAGCGCGCAAATAGCAGTCCGTCAACGGGCCATTACCAGGCGGAGGCCTTTACGCCGGTCCGCACCGCTTTGGCCCAATATCGGCCGGCGCGGAATGTGCGGCTGGATCACCCCTATTTCCGTCGCGCTGCGCCCTGCACGATGCTGATCGACGAGGTCGAGGCGCTCTGGGCCCCGATTGACGAACGCGACGACTGGGCGCCGCTCTACGGCAAAATCGCTGCTATCGAGGAGATGCGGAGCGCCTATGAATCTTAATCGAGCAATTCGCTTGAACGCCTCTTGCCTCCGGGGAGATAATCGCACGCCAAGGCGATCGATTCCCGAGCGTTTACGAGCGGTCCAGGGCGGCTTTCGATGAACGACGCACCCGGCGAAATCGACAAGGGCGCCATTCGCGCTGAAGTGGAGCGGCTGCGGCTGGAGCACCACGATCTAGAATCGGCGATCTCGGCGCTGCTCGCCGTGGGCGTCGCCGACCAGCTTCAGATTCAGCGGCTCAAGAAACGCAAGCTGCTGCTGCGCGACCGCATCGCCTATCTCGAAGACCAGCTCACGCCCGACATCATCGCTTAAAGTCCGAATTGAAGATGAACGTCAGCTATTCAGTTTCAATCGACGTCCCGCTGCTTCAAGACGGGCTGCGATTTTATCGCGACGCCTTGGGAATGGCCGAAGTTGCTCGACCTGCGCCAACATACGTCATCCTTAAGTGCGGAGATTCCCAAATCGGATTGATCGAGAAATCGGCCGGCAGCAAACCCGCCCAAGGAACCGACGACGTTCGGCGCTATGAGCGACACTGGACGCCCGTCCATATCGATTTCCACGTCGACGATTTTGAAGCCTTCCTGGCCAAGGCGGTGAACGCCGGCGCGAAATGTGAGCAGAAATTCGAAGGCGGCGACCGCCCGCCCATCGCCTTTTGCAGCGATCCATTCGGCAACGGCTTCTGCGTCGTCGGCGCGAGCGGTTGACAGCGCTGCAGTTACCTTGGAACCAATCGCGAAGCGTCACGGCTTTTTGGGCAGAAAGCCTAGACCACGCAGCAGCAGCGGCATGGTGAGGCCCTGCGCCACGATCGAGAAGCCGACCACCGCGAAAGTGACGGCGACAATCTCATCGCGCTGCGGCAGATCATCTGGAAGAGACAGCGCCAAAGCCAGCGCGAGCGCGCCGCGCAAGCCGCCCCACCAGAGAACATGCTGCTCGCGTAACGAGATCTTCCATCGAGAACCAAGGAACAACGAACTCAGCGGATAGACGACGATCGCGCGCGCGAAAAGAACCGTCGCGATCACCGCGGCCAGAGCCGTCGCCCCGACGGCGCCGAAGGGAGTCGACGCCACATCCGCGCCAATCAGCAAGAACACGGTGGAATTGGCCAGAAACGCCGCAAAATCCCAGAAGGACAGAACGAAGTCGCGCCCCTTGAGGCTGATGTAGCCGCCTTCCTGCTCGCTCAGCAGGCCCAGATTGCCCATGACCAGGCCAGCCGTCACCGTCGCCAGCACGCCGGAGACGTGAAAATATTCGGCGACAAGAAAAGAGCCGAAGGCTGCGATGGTCGTCAACGCCGCTTCGATCAGATGTTCCGAGGTGCGCAGCGAGGCGAGGATGGCCGCCCCGCCGAACAAGGCCCCGACGAAGACGCCGCCGAACACGACTTTCACGAGCGTCAAGGCGGTCTCCGCGGCGCTCTGTTCCGCGCCGCCGCTTTGCACAAAGGCGAGCGCCATGACGAAGAGCACCGCCGCGGCGCCGTCGTTGAGGAGGCTTTCGCTTTCGACCAGCAGCCGCATGCGGCCCTTAATTCTGTTGTCCTTGAACATGGCGATGATCGCGACCGGATCCGTCGCCGCGATCAGCGCGCCAAAGAGCATCGCCGAGAACAGCGGCCAGCCGAGCAGCGTCGTCATCGACGCTGCGACGACGGCCGCGGAAACCACCGTTCCGATTCCCGCGAGCGCGAGCAAAGGCAGCGAATCGCGCACCAGTTCGCGCCAGGACAGGGTCAGCGCCGCCTCGAACAAGAGCGGCGGCAAGACGAGGTCGAAAATCAGATCATGAGTCAGATGCGGCGCGAAGTCTGCGCCCGACAGCGCCACGACCGCGCCGACGACGACAAGGCCAACGGTGTAGGGCAGCCTGAATTGGCGCGCGGCGATTGCGACGATCATCGCCACCGCCAGCACAGCGACTGCTTGCCTCAGACTTACTTCCATGATGCGCCCACGCCGACAGCGAGAATTCTGCAAACGTTCTTAGCGCGGACGTAACCCGCTCGCGAAACAAAATCGGCCGGCCAGCCTCGCGCTGATCGCGCGCTTGCCTATCGGGGAGCCATCGTCTATCCCGCATGGCTTCCCTTTGTAGAGGAAGCAAAAGTGGGCAAATCCAAACCGCCTGTCGCGGTCATCATGGGGTCCCAATCCGACTGGGCGACGATGCGTCACGCGGTCGAGACTCTGTCGGCGCTCGGCGTCGCCTGCGACGCGCGCGTCATCTCAGCGCATCGCACCCCCGATCGGCTGTTTGCCTTCGCAAAGGGAGCGGAGTCGGAAGGCTTTGAGGTCATTATCGCCGGGGCCGGCGGCGCCGCCCATTTGCCGGGAATGACCGCCTCGATGACGCCGCTGCCGGTGCTCGGCGTGCCGATCGAGTCGGACGCGCTGAAGGGCGTGGATTCGCTTCTCTCGATCGTGCAGATGCCGGGCGGCGTGCCGGTCGGGACGCTCGCGATCGGGAAGCCCGGCGCGATCAACGCCGCGCTGCTCGCCGCCGCGATTCTCGCCCGCGCCGACAAGGCGCTCGCCACGCGACTTTCGGACTATCGCGCGCGCCAGACTGAGAACGTGGCCCTGACGCCGCGCGACGGCGCGTGATGATGCCGCCCGGTGCGACGATCGGCATTCTCGGCGGCGGCCAGCTCGCGCGCATGTTGGCGCTGGCGGGCGCCCGGCTGGGGCTGAAGGCGCATGTCTTCTCCCCCGTCCCCGACGACCCCGCCTTCGACGTTTGCGCGGCGCGCACGCAAGCCGAATTTGACGACGAAGCCGCTCTCGCCGCTTTCGCCGAATCCGTCGACGTCGTCACTTACGAATTCGAGAACGTTCCCGCACGCACCGCGCAAGTCCTCGAGGCGCATCGCCCGGTCCGGCCCAATCCCAGAGCCCTGGCGCTGACTCAAGACAGACTCGTCGAGAAACAGTTCCTACGCAGTCTTGGCGTCGCGACGGCCGATTTCGTCGCGGTCGACAACGCAGGCGCACTCGCCCGCGCGGTTGCGCAGCTCGGCCGCAATTCGATCCTCAAAACGCGACGTCTCGGCTACGACGGCAAGGGCCAGACCCAATTGCGCGACGGCGGCGATCTCGCCGTCGCGTTTCGCACGCTCGGCGGCGCGCCTTGCATTCTGGAAAGCGTCGTGCCTTTCGCGAAAGAAGCATCGGTCGTCGCTGCGCGTGGCCTGAGCGGCGAATTTCGCGCCTATGACGTGTGCGAAAATCTTCACGAACATCACATTCTGACTAAGACATTAGCGCCTGCCGCGATCGCCGAAGAAACAGCGGCGCAAGCCGTCGACATCGCGCGTCGGATCGCCGAGGCGGCGGACTATGTGGGCGTGATCGCCGTCGAAATGTTCGTGGTCGTCGAGGACGGACGCGAAACTCTCCTCGTCAACGAAATTGCGCCGCGCGTGCACAATTCCGGACATTGGACGCTCGACGGCGCGCTGACCTCGCAGTTCGAGCAACATATGCGCGCCGTCGCCGGTTGGCCGCTCGGCTCCACGCGCCGTCGCGGCCGCGTCGAGATGCGCAATCTGATCGGCGCCGACGTCGACGCGTGGCCAACGCTGGCGCGCGAAGACGGCGCCTGTTTGCATCTCTACGGCAAAAAGGAAACGCGCCCAGGCCGCAAAATGGGCCATGTGACGCGCGTGTTCCCCGACTAGACCAGCCAGTCGCGCGCGCTTTCGAGGATTGTCACGACGCCCGCGTGCCTGATCTTTCTCTGCGCGGTGATCGCATAAAATCGCTCGCTCACACCATCCAGAGTGGCGATGTATTGCACGCCATACTGCTCCTCGACTTGGGCGCGAACGGCGGTGGGCGCCATGAAGACGCCGGCGCCCGCCGCGCCAAATGTCTTCAGCAAGGCGCTGTCCTCGACTTCCGCGACGATTCTGGGAAAGAGCCTGTTGGCGTCGAGCCATTGATCGAGCGAGCGGCGCAACGCGGTATTCGTCGTCGGCAACAAAAGCGGGGCGCCATCGAGGCAACGCGGAAAATTCTCCCGGTGGCGCTGCTGCAGTTCCGGGATTGCGAAAGCCGCCACGCCGCATTCGCCGATCAGATGGTTGTAGATTCGAGCGTCGGCCCCCGTAGCCGGCCAATCTGAAAGAACGAGATCGACTCCGTGTAGCGGCAATTCGGTGAGGAGGCGCTCCGTCTTGTCCTCGTGACAAACGACTTGGAACGCAGGGCTGGCAGCGAGAGCGGGTTCGAGCAGACGATAAACGACGAGTTTGGGCAAGGCGTTTGAAACGCCGACGCTCAACCGAACGCTGACTGCGCCAGCACGGTTCTTCAACGCGCTGCCGAGTTCGCGGCCGATCGAGAATATTTCGTCGGCGTAATTGAACACCGTGCGTCCGGTTTCGGTCATCACGAGCTGACGGCCTTCCTTACGGAAGAGCTGCGCGCCGATCGACTCTTCGAAGACTGCGATCTGGCTGCTGATCGTCGGCTGCGCCAATCCGAGCTTCTCGCTTGCGCGGGTGACGCCCCCCTCCCGGGCGACGTTCCAGAAGTAGAAGAGATGCTGATAATTCAGGCGTTCCATTGATGCATCGCTTTTATCGATGTAATTAATTTATATATTCTTATTTTCAATATCGATGCCCTGCGCGATCTTGAACGCATCAGCGTCGCAACAAGGAGCGCCGCAGGACACCGCCCAATCGCTCCGCCCGAGAAGGGCTCTTCGGATCGCCAGTGGGCGCTGCTTCCATGAAACAAATATGAGATTTCGCACAAGCGGTAGGAGATCGCGATGCAGCGGTTGATCGAAGGTCTGCACCACTTCCAGTCCGAGGTGTTCGGCAGCCAACGCGAATTGTTTGAGCGTCTCGCCAAAGGCCAGGCGCCCGAGACGCTGTTCATCACCTGCGCGGATTCGCGCATCGACCCGTGCCTGCTCACCCAGTCGGCTCCCGGCGATCTATTCATCTTGCGCAACGCCGGCAATCTCGTGCCGCCCTACGGCGCGGTACGCGGCGGCGAAGCGGCGACGATCGAATTTGCGATCGCAGGACTGGGCGTCAAGGACATTATCGTGTGCGGCCATTCGCACTGCGGGGCGATGAAAGGCCTGCTCGATCCGCCGCCGGCGACAGCCTTTCCCGCGTTGAGCGACTGGCTGTCGCACGCCGAAACGACGCGGCGGATCATGCTGGAGAAATACGGGGACAGAACTGGCGCCGAGCAGCTTAACGTCGCCATTCAGGAGAATGTGCTCGCGCAGCTCGAGAATCTGCGCACGCACCCGGTCGTCGCCTCGGCTCTCGCGCGAGACAAGCTGAGGCTGCATGGCTGGGTCTATAAAATCGAAACAGGGGAGGTCTTCGTCTACGACCCGACGACTCGCCAATTCGGCATTGCGCCGACGCCTTCACAAGCGCCGTCGCGGAATGGGAGGGAACGTGTCAGCGTCGAAGTCTGACGCGCCGTCGCTTACGCCGGACCGCCAAATCAAAGAGTGATGCGGAAATGTCTCTGGAAACCAATGTCGCGCCTTCTCGCCTGTCAGCGATCAAAGACGATGTCTTCGCCTCCATCGTCGTTCTGCTCGTGGCGCTGCCGCTGTCGATGGGTCTCGCGCTTGTCGCCGGTTTCCCTTTCGAAAACGCCGCCGCCGTCGGTCTCATCAGCGGCGTCGTCGGCGGCATTGTCGTCGGGCTGCTCTCCGGCTGTCCGCTTCAGGTGAGCGGCGCCGCCAATGGCGCGGCCGTCATGGCGGCCATATTCATCAAGGATCTTGGCTTTGAAGTCTTCGGACTCATCGTGATGATGTCCGGCGTCATTCAAATCGTGGCCGGCGCCCTGCGTCTTGGGCCGGTGTTCCGCGCGGTTTCCCCTGCGCTGATCCAGGGGATGCTCGCCGGCATCGGTCTGCTGATCTTTGCGTCGCAGTTTCACATCATGGTTGACGACACGCCGCCCGGCACGGGCCAGGAATTCGGCGGCGTCATAAATCTCTGGTCACTGCCGCTCGCCATTTGGAAGGGCGTCAGCATGGAGTCGCATCAGCGCGCAGCAGTGTTGGGACTGCTTACGATCGCCGCCATTCTACTATGGCGGCGCTTTGCGCCGAACGGGCTGTCTTTTTTTCCAGCTCCGCTTGTCGGCGTCGGCCTGGCGACGGCCGTCGCGACAGATTTCGCGCTCGACATCAAATATGTCCCGGCGCCGGACGATCTCCTCGCTGCGATCAATCTGCCGACGACGCATGCGCTCACCCGCATCGGCGAAGGCGCGATCTGGGCGGCTGCCCTGTCTCTCGCGTTTGTATCCGGCGCGGAGTCGCTCTTGACCGCGACAGCGGTCGACGCCATGCAGCGCCGCACGCCGCGAACGCGCTACAACAAGGAGCTTGCCGCGCAGGGCATCGGCAATTTTCTTTGCGGCGCGCTCGGCGTGCTGCCGGTCTCGGGCGTGATCGTGCGTAGCTCGGCCAATGTCACGGCGGGCGCTCGGACGCGACTCTCCACGATATTGCACGGCGTGTGGATCCTGCTGCTCATCACGTTCGCGCCGGACTTGCTGCGCATCATACCCTTAGCGAGTCTCGCCGCCGTTCTCGTCTATGCGGGGCTCAATCTCATCAATCTGAGTTTTGCGCGATTCCTCTGGGGTCAGGACCGTATTGAAACCGGCGTCTACGCGGCGACGTTGGCGACGGTGGTCGCGACCGACGTGTTGACCGGCATTGCGGTTGGCGTCGGTCTCGCGGTCGCACGCCTGCTTTACACCTTCTCGCATCTCAACATTCGCACCGAGCAGATCAACGGCATAACCGTGGTCCACGTTGAGGGCGCCGCGACCTTCATCCGGCTGCCCCAGCTCGCCGCCGTATTCGAAGCGCTGCCAGCGCGGGCGCGGGTGCATGTGCATCTCAACGAACTGACCTATATCGATCACGCCTCGCTCGATCTGCTGGCGAGCTGGGACGAGCAACTTCGGAACGGCGGCGGCGAACTGGTGCTGGACTGGGATGCTCTCCACGGCCTGTTTCGGGAACGCGCCGGGGCTGCGTCATCGCCTGCAGTGGCGGCCTGAAAGGCGCGACCTGTGGCGTTTGACGAATCCAGCGCAAGCCGTTTCAATGCGCGCAGAACTTGGTTCCCGTGGAGACGGCTCGTGTCGGTGGCGACGATTCTCAGAACGAAGCGGCTTGCCGTTTGTGGCGCGTCTCTGCTGGGGACCCTTTCGACCGCCGTCCCCGCGGCGGCTGTCGACGAGGATTTCAGGATTTGGGAAAACGTCACCGCCATAGCGAAACTCGGCTCGATTGATCCGGGCCTTGAGAAATGGCGCTTGTGGCTGGAGAGCCAGGGGCGCTTTCGGGACGATGGCGCGACCGCCGATCAGGCGCTCGGTCGCGCCGGCGTCGGCTATGCGCTGTCAGATAAAGCCAGCGTTTGGCTCGGCTACGCGCATGTCGCAACCTTCCCACAAAACGCCAAAACGCAGCATGAAAATCGGATCTGGCAGCAGCTTCTGCTCACCGACAAAGCGTCGTTTGGCGACCTGACGAGCCGCACAAGACTCGAGCAGCGCTTTATTCAGAACGTGAACCCCGTCGAATGGCGCCTGCGCCAGTTTGTGCGCTTTTCTCGTCCGCTCTGGGAAAATTCGCCCCTGAGCATTGTGCTTTGGGACGAAGTGTTTGTGCGCCTGAATTCGACGACGCCCTCGGCACGGTTCGGCTTCGATCAGAACCGCGGGTTCGCCGGGCTCGGCTACGCTTTCAGCGAGAAGGCGCGCGTGGAGATCGGCTACATGAACCAACTGATCCTGTCGCGCGTCGTCTCGCGGCGCGAGCAGAAGTTCGATCACCGGATCAATCATATCCTCTCGGTGAGCATGTTTCTCAACCTGTAGCCGGCCGCCAACGCGCGCGGCGTTTAGGCAAACTCCATGATCACGGCGTCGACGGCGAGACTGTCGCCGGGCTTGGCGAGTATCTTCTTCACGGTCACGTCGCGCTCGGCGCGCAGCACGTTCTCCATCTTCATGGCTTCGACCATGCACAGAGGCTCGCCGGCCTTGACCTCCTGGCCTTCCGACACGTCGACGGTCTTCACGAGTCCGGGCATCGGACACAGCAAGTGCTTGGACGCGCCGGAGTCCTTCTTCTTCGGCATGAAGGCGACGAGTTCGGCTTCGCGCTGCGTATAGACGCGCGACGTCACGTCGACGCCCTGATGCGACAGCTCATAGCCGTTGAGAATGGGCCGCGCCTGCACATAGACCGTGCGTCCGTCGACATCGCCTTCGAGCACAAGCTCGCCCGGACGCCACTGGGTCGAGACACGGTGCGCGCGCTGATCGCCCTCGGAGAAGCGCACGATCAGCGCTTCGCCTTGCGATTCGACGGTGACGTCGAATCTCTGATCGCCCAGCATGCACACGCGCTCGCGCTCGAATTCGACCGGCCTGCCGCCCCGCAACTGCCCCGAGATTTTGCGCTTACGCTCATTGCCGATGTGGTCCATCAGGGTCGCGATCGCCGCGAGCGTATGCGCCAAGTCGTCCTGGGGCTCATGCGGCGAAAATCCTTCCGGATATTCTTCGCTGATGAATCCCGTCGAAAGATTGCCCGAGCGCCAGCGCGGACTCTGCATGAGCGACGACAGGAAGGGAATATTGTGCCGAATGCCGTCGATCACGAAGCGATCGAGCGCGTCCGCTTGCGCGACGATCGCCCGAAGCCGATCCGGCGCATGCGTCACGAGCTTCGCGATCATCGGATCGTAGTGGATCGAAATTTCGCGCCCCTCAGTGACGCCCGTGTCGTTGCGCAAAGTGACGCCGCCCTCGCGCTTCTCTTCCGGCGGCCGGTATTTGACCAGTCGTCCGATTGAAGGAAGGAAGTTCCGCGTCGGATCCTCGGCATAGATGCGGCTCTCGACCGCCCAGCCGTTGATCTTGATGTTTTCCTGCTTGAGCTGCAGCGGCTCGCCCGCCGCCACCCGGATCATCTGCTCGACGAGGTCAATGCCGGTGATGAGTTCGGTCACCGGATGCTCGACCTGCAGGCGCGTGTTCATTTCCAAGAAGTAGAAGCTTTTGTCCTGGCCGGCGACGAATTCGACCGTGCCCGCCGAATCGTAGTCGACGGCCTTGGCGAGCGCGACGGCCTGCGCGCCCATTTCGCGACGGGTCTTTTCATCGAGCAGCGGCGAAGGCGCTTCTTCAATCACCTTCTGATTGCGACGCTGAATGGAGCATTCGCGCTCGTTCAGGTGGATGATGTTGCCGTGCTTGTCGCCCAGCACCTGGATTTCGATGTGGCGCGGATTGACGATGAATTTTTCGACGAAGACGCGATCGTCGCCGAAGGAGGACGCCGCCTCCGATCGCGCGCGGGTAAAGCCTTCGATCACCTCGGCGTCGGAATAGGCGATGCGCATGCCCTTGCCGCCGCCGCCGGCCGACGCCTTGAGCATCACCGGATAGCCGATGTCCCTCGCGATCCTGACCGCCTCTTCGGCGTTCTCAATGACGCCAAGGTAACCCGGCACGACATTGACCTTGGCGGCCGAGGCGAATTTCTTCGATTCGATCTTGTCGCCCATCGCCTCGATCGCCCGCGGATTGGGACCGATGAAGACGATATTCGCTTCGACAAGCGCAGTGGCGAAAGCGGCGCGCTCGGAGAGAAAGCCATAGCCCGGATGCACTGCTTCGGCGCCGGTTTCCTTACAGGCGGCGACGATCTTGTCGATCAGGAGGTAGGATTGGGCCGCGGGCGGCGGGCCGAGATGGATCGCCTCGTCGGCCATTTCGACATGCAGCGCGTCGGCGTCCGCGTCGGAATAGACCGCGACGGTCGACAGACCCATGCGCTTCGCGGTCTTAATGACGCGACAAGCGATTTCGCCGCGATTGGCGATGAGAATTTTACGAAACATTCCCGCCCCGTTGCCCCAATCCCCTCAAGCTTCTTGGTCCCGCCGCTCACGAAACGCGCCTGGCGCCGCCTCCAGCGTTCAGCGCTTCGCGTCGCTCTCGTCGTCAGGCCGCCTCTCCTGGACGGAGTCGACGATGCCGAAAGCCTTCGCCTCCTCAGCCGACATGAAATGATCGCGGTCGAGGGTGCGCTCGATCGTGTCATAATCCTTGCCCGTGTGACGGACATAGATGTCATTGAGGCGCTTCTTCACTTTTAGAATGTCTTCGGCGTGACGCTGGATGTCAGACGCCTGACCCTGGAAGCCGCCCGACGGCTGATGCAGCATGACGCGCGCATTGGGGAGCGCGTAACGCAAACCCTCGGCGCCCGCGGCCAGTAGAAGCGAGCCCATCGACGCCGCCTGCCCGACGCAAAGCGTCGACACTTTCGGCTTGATGAACTGGATCGTGTCGTAGATGGCGAGGCCCGACGTCACCACGCCGCCCGGCGAATTGATGTAGAGCGAGATTTCCTTCTTCGGGTTCTCGGATTCGAGAAACAGCAGCTGCGCGATGATGACGGACGCCATATGATCTTCGATCGGCCCGGTGACGAAGATGATGCGCTCGCGCAACAGGCGGGAGTAAATGTCGAAGCCGCGCTCTCCGCGAGAGGTGTTTTCGATCACCTGCGGAATAAGATATTGGCTGTAGTTCTCGATTGGATCGCGCATCGCATGTCGCCTCTGTCGTCCGGCGCAGGCTAACGCGGCCTCCGCCAGGAACTCATGGACCCGTGATATATCCGCGCCCGCGCCGAACGCAAAGACTACATTGCAGTCCGCGCCGCGGTGCTGAGCCGCGCCGCGCCCGTGAGCTTGCCATGCCGGATTTCCCCGCGCCGCGCCCTGCGAGGCGCAGCCGCCGAAGCTATTCTTCGTCTTCCTTGAACAGCTCTTCGCGGGAAACGGTCTTGTCGACGATCTTGATACGCTTGGCGAGATGATCGACGACCCGTTCCTCATAGATCGGAGCGCGGAGCTGGGCCAGCGCCTGCTCATTATTGCGGAAATAGTCCCAGACGGCCTTTTCTTGGCCCGGGAACATGCGAGCCCGCTCGACCACGGCGTCGGTCAAATCCTTCTCGTCGACTTTCACGTCCGCGCTTTTGCCGATTTCGGCCAGAACCAGCCCGAGACGCACGCGTCGTTCGGCAATTTTGCGGAACTCGGCCTTCGTCTCTTCTTCGGATTTGCCGTCTTCGGCGACGGACCGGCCCGCCTGTTTGCTCTCCTGCTCGTGCTGCCCCCAGATATTGGCGAATTCCTGTTCGACGAGGCTCTCGGGCAGCTCGAAGGAATAGCGGCTGTCGAGCGAGTCGAGGAGCGCCCGCTTCATTTTCTCGCGCGAGGCCTTGTCGAAATCGGCTTCGATATTGCCGCGAACGGCCGTCTTCATCGCCTCGAGCGATTCGAAGCCGTATTTCTTGGCGAGTTCCTCGTCGAGTCCGAGCGTCCTCGGCGCCGAAACGGACTTGACCGTCACATCGAATTCCGCGTCCTTCCCGGCAAGCTGTTTCGCGGCGTAATCGTCCGGGAAGCGTACTTTGACGACGCGCGGCTCGCCCACGGCGGCGCCCTCGAGCTGCTCTTCGAATCCGGGAATAAAGGTTCCCGCGCCCAGCACCAGATCGACGTCGCCGCCCGAGCCGCCTTCGAACGGCTCGCCGTCAAGCTTGCCGGTAAAGTCGATCGTCAGCTTGTCGCCCTTCTCAGCCTTGGCGCCTTCTGACTTGGCCTCGAACTCCTGGGCGCGATCGGCGAGCGACTGCAGCGCCTTTTCAATGTCTTCATCCGCCACTTGAGCGACGGGTCGCTCCAGGGAAATGTCGTCGAATGTGCCGATTTCGAACTTGGGCAGCGTCTCAAAAGTGACGACGTAGGAGAAATCGCCCTCGGCCAGCAGCGCGCGCTCGACTTCCTCCTGCCCTCCAGGAAAATCGACGCGCGGCTCGAATGCGACGCGCAACTCATTGTCTTCGACGATTTTGCGGTTGGCGTCGTTGACCGCCTCCTGCAACACGTCGCCCATAATGCTCTTTCCGTAGAGCTTCCTGAGGTGGCCGAGCGGCGCCTTGCCCGGGCGAAATCCCTTGATCTGACTCTTCGCCTGAAGCTCGGTGAGCTGCGCCGTGAGCTTGGCGGCGAGTTCGCCCGCAGGCAGAACTACTTTGTATTCTTGCTTCAAACCCTGCGAAGAGGTCTGCGTTACCTGCATCTCAATAGCCTTCTTAATGACTGCGACGTCGTCGACGCGCGACGGCGAATGTGCGACTGCCGCGGTTGGCGGCTCTGGTGCGGGCGGAGGGAGTCGAACCCCCACGACTTGCGTCACCGGAACCTAAATCCGGCGCGTCTACCAGTTCCGCCACGCCCGCGATCGGCGGAAAGGCCGCCTCGAATTCCCTGCCCGCGAACCAGTCCCTGCACGCTTTGGACGCATATAAGACGCTCCAAGCGCGAGCGCGACTCGCCGGGCGACGCTCTATAGCACGGACGCGGCGCGACGCCAGCCGCCGGCTACTGCGGCGCGACGCGGTGGTCGGCGCCGCCCTGGCCGCGGATCAGCGTGATCAGTTTTTCGCGCCCCTGCGGATCGCGCCACTTGGCGTTGCAGAGCGTCGGGCCACAGACAACTTCCGGAAACTTGTATAGGGACTTGCCGCCTGCGGTTTTCAGACCGTAGCCCGCGTTCGGCTTCCAGCCGCTGGCGATCAGCGACTGCCGATATTCGGAATAGCCTTGCGAAGACTGTCCCAAAGCGACGAGGGGCAATAAACAGCCCATGCCGCAGATCCCGACGATGGCGGCGATCAACTTGCTGCCTGGCGCAGTCATGCCCTGAGCCTCCGTGCCTTTTCGGCGGTTCTAGCGCTCTCCAGACGGCGCGTGAAGAGCGGGGCCCTGTCATTGCCCTGGCGGCCGGGCTGCGCCATAGCTAGCCGCCATGTCCGAGCCTCTCTCTCGCCGCGCCGTCCTGTCCGGCGTCGCCGCCAGCCTGACCACGTTGCCGGCTCTGGCGCAGGCGCCACCAGGCTTGCGTGCGCTTGAGGCGCGGCCCGGGAAGACGCTTCTCTCCGGGATGCGCGAAACCGGCATTCTCGGTTTCGACGGGACCGCGCCGGGACCGCTTCTACGCTACAAGCAGGGCGAGGAACTCGCCCTGCGCTTTCTCAACAGACTGGACCAGCCGGCAACCATTCATTGGCACGGCTTGCGCGGCGATAATGCGATGGAGGGCGTCGCGCCGCTGACGCAGGCCCCGGTCGCCCCAGGCGGGTCGTTCGATTATCGCCGCAGGCTCGCCGATCCAGGCCTCTTCTGCTACCGGCCGAGCGTCTACGGCGCGACGCCGGAGCTGGTCGGCCGCGGCCTCAAGGGACTGCTCCTTGTCGACGAGCCGGCGCCGCTTCAGGCGGACGCCGACCTGCTGCTCGTCCTCGACGACTGGCTGCTCGACGACGCCAGCCAAATCATTGGCGGTTTCGACGACCCGGCCGCCGCGCGCGGCGTCGGCCGGATCGGTCCCCTGCTCTGCGTCAACGGCAAGGCCGCGCCGGCGGCGGAGAGTTTCGCGCCGGGCGCAAGAGTGCGGCTGCGGCTCGCCAATCTCAGCAACGCGCGGATCATGGTCCTGTCCGTGGCAGGCGCGCAGCCTTTCGTCATCGCCATCGACGGCCAGCCGTGCGAGGCCTTCGAACCGATAAGGCGCAGCATTCCAGTCGCGCCGGGGGCGCGCTTCGAATTGATGTGCGACTTGCCGGAGAGCGAGGGCGCAAAGGTCAATTTGACGCTGCGCGGGCCGAATGGCGAGGATCGAGATCTTGTCATCGCGGAAGCCAAAGGCTCGAAGGCGCCAAAACGACCGCCAATAACGTCGCTCCCGCCGAATCCGACGCTACCTGCCGAGATCAGGCTTGCCGACGCCCGGAAGGTCGATCTCGTGATCGAGCCGCGCAAGAGCGGGGCTGGTCCCGCCTGGACGATCAACGGCGCGCCGACGAAGGCTTATGAAGGCCCCGCGCTCTTTAAGGTGGCCCGTGGAACCCCGGTCACGCTCGGGGTTGTCAACAGGTCGGGCGTGGCGCTGGCGATGCATGTTCACGGCCAGTGCATGCGCCTTCTGCACGACCTCGACGACGGCTGGGAGCCATACTGGCGAAATGGCGTGATCATCCCGCCAGGAAAGACCAAGCACGCCGCCTTCCTCGCGGAATCACCTGGAAAATGGGCGATTCATGATGATATTCTGGAACATGAAGCGGGCGGGCTGGCGACGTGGTTCGAGGTGGTTTGACGCGGACCCCACCAAATAGCTCATTGAAATTGACTAGCTTTTCTGTTTCTTCAGACTTTCGTCTAACCCTTCAGGAGGAAAATCAACAACCGAGAGTTGCAATCAGTGCCAAATGCCAGTTTAACCTCACATGAAAAGTCGGGCGGTTCGCGCGGCCGTGTCGCGCGAAGCGTTGCGGTTCGCACGCGTTGCTGTGAGATCGGGGAGGGAGGCTTTGGCCCTAAATCATTTGAAATGACCAGCGCCTCGCCCCTTAGCAGGCTGTTGAAAAAGTCTCTGGCGCCTCGAATCTCGATGTGATTCATTCTCGCATTATCAGCGAGGAATGAATCATGCGAGGCGCGGACGCGCGATCTGGGTCGCTATTCAGTTATGTCGATC
>VGEB01000030.1 GCA_016869435.1 Alphaproteobacteria bacterium
CAACGCGCCGACGAGCTGCCCGTCTGGATGCACAGATACAACTGGCATCGCCCCCATGGCGGGATAAAATACCAAACGCCAATCAGTCGCCTCGGCCTCACCGAGCACAACCTGTTGAGGCTCCACAGCTAGAGCGGGCGATGGCCTACATCGTCAAGGAAGCCTTCAAGACGCTGCAGGGCGAGGGCGTAAACGCGGGCCGCGCCGCCGTCTTCTGCCGCTTCGCCGGCTGCAATCTGTGGAGCGGGCGCGAGGAGGATCGCGCCGGCGCGCAATGCCGGTTTTGCGATACCGACTTTATTGGCTTCGAAGGCGAAGGCGGCGGCAAGTTCGCGGACGCGACCGTGCTTGCCCGACATCTCGCTGGGCTGTGGGGCGAGGCCCGCGAGCGGCGCTTCACGGTGCTGACCGGCGGCGAGCCGATGCTGCAGATCGACGCGGCCTTGATTTCGGCGCTTCACGAGCAAGGTTTCGAGATCGCCATCGAGACGAACGGCACGCTGCCCGTTATCCCCGAGATCGACTGGATTTGCGTGTCGCCCAAGGCCGGCGCCCCGCTGGCGCAGACGAGCGGCGCGGAGTTGAAGCTCGTCTTCCCTCAGCAAGGGGTCGACCCCGTCGATTACGAGCGGCTCGACTTTACGCATTTTCTGCTTCAGCCCATGGACGGGCCGGACGTTTCGCGCAATACGGAGGCTGCGGTCAGCTACTGCCTGGCGCATCCGCGCTGGCGTCTGTCGCTGCAAACCCACAAGGCGATCGGGGTGAAGTGAGAAGTGTCGACGTTCGAGGTCTTTCGCGAATTCTATTTCGAGGCGGCGCACGCGCTTTACGACCCCGAGGCGCCGGAGGGCGGCAAATACCGCAATCTCCATGGCCATTCCTTTCGCGTGCGCGTCACCTTGCGCGGCGAGCGCACGCGCGAGGAGGAATGGGTGATGGACCTCGGTAAGCTTGGCCGCAGGCTCATTGAGTTGCGCGAACGTCTCGACCATTCCTTTCTCAACGATCTCGAGGGCCTCGGAAAGCCGACGCTCGAAAATCTCTGCGCCTATATCTGGCGCGACCTCGCGCCGACTCTGCCGGACATCGCCGAGGTCGGCGTCTTTCGCGACAGTTGTTTCGAGGGTTGCGTCTACCGCGGCGACTGACGGCAATTTTACCGCGCTGCAGCGGGCTGCGGCCATCCGCGGCGCATCGCCGCTATTGCGCGAAGGCCGCACGGTCTCTACGGTTGAGCGCTCATTTTGTGCAAAACGCCCACAGAGGCGGCGACGACGAAGTCCGCACCAAAAGAGTGGGGATCGAGGGAACCCTGAGGATATGGCGAACAATAAAGTCATTACCGCCGACGAGGCGATTGCGCTCATTCGCGACAATGACGTCGTAACCACCACCGGCTTCGTCCAGAGCTGCATTCCCGAGGCCTTGCACGCCGCGCTGGAAAAGCGCTTCGTCGAGACGCAGCATCCGCGCGATCTCACGCTGATCATGACCGCCGGCGCCGGCGACTCCAAAGGTCTCGGCACGGGGCGCTTTCATCATGAAGGGCTTTTGCGCCGGGTCATCGCCGCCAATTTCGGCCGCATGCCGAAAGTCGCCCAGGCGGCGCAGGAGAACAAAATCTGCGGCTACAATCTCCCGCAGGGCGTCATCTCGCAGCTCTACCGCGCCTGCGCCTCAGGCCAGCCCGGACTCTTCTCCAAGGTGGGGCTCTACACTTACGTCGATCCGCGCTTTGGCGGCGGCAAGGTGAATGAGCGCACCAAGGAGGATATGGTCAAATACCATAACATCATGGGCGAGGAGTGGCTCTTTTATATCGCCACCAAGATCGACGTCGCTTTCATTCGCGGCACGTCGGCCGATCCTTCCGGCAATATTTCGATGGAGCGCGAGGCGCTGGTGCTCGACAATCTCGCCCAGGCCATGGCCGCCCACAACAATGGCGGGCTGGTGATCGCCCAGGTCGAGCGCATCGTCGAACAGGGGTCGATCAAGCCGAAGGACGTGCATGTGCCGGGGATTCTGGTCTCGGCCGTCGTCGTCGCCGATCCGCCGGAAATGCACCGGATGAATTACGGCGTGATTCACAATCCGGCGCTTTCGGGCGAAATCCGCGTGCCTGTCGAGAAATTCGCCAAAATGCCGCTCGACGAGCGCAAGGTCATCGCGCGGCGCGCCAGCTTCGAGCTCCCGCCGAATGGCGTCGTCAATTTGGGCGTCGGCGCGCCTGAAGGCATCGCCGCCGTCGCCAATGAAGAAAAGATGACGCCCTATATCACGCTGACGACGGAGGCCGGCGCCATCGGCGGCGTGCTCGCGGCCGGTTCGAGCTTCGGCGCGGCGACCAACGCCGACGCGATCATCCAGCAGAACCAGCAGTTCGACTTCTATGACGGCGGCGGTCTCGACATGACATGCCTTGGCATGGCCGAGTGCGACCTGCAGGGCAACGTCAACACCTCGAAATTCGGCGGACGCCTCAACGGCTGCGGCGGCTTCATCAACATCAGCCAGAACGCGCGCCTCGTCGTTTACGCCGGCACCTTCACCAATGGCGGCCTGCGCGTCGAGATCGCGGATGGCAAGGTCAATATTCTGCAGGAAGGCCGGAACAAGAAGTTCCTCAACGCCGTCGAACAGATCACCTTCTCAGGCAAATTCGCGCAAAAGCGCAAACAGCCGGTCTATTACGTCACTGAGCGCTGCGTGTTCAAACTCGTCGAAAAGGGGCTCGAACTGATCGAGGTCGCGCCAGGGATCGATATCGACAAGGATATCCTGGCGCATATGGACTTCAAGCCGATCGTCGAACATCCCGAATTGATGGATAAGCGCATCTTCATTGACGAGCCGATGGGACTGCTCGCTGACCTCATCAATCTCAATATGTCCGATCGCGTCACCTACGACGCCGACCGCAACATCCTCTTCGTCAATCTCGAAGGCTGGCACGCCCGCACCAAGAAGGACATCGACGATCTGCGCAAGACGCTGATCGAAGCGTCCGAGAAGGTCGGCAAGCGGGTCAATTCGGTCGTCAACCACGACGGCTGGAAGATCAATGAGGCGCTTTACGACGATTACGCCGAGATGATCGACGACATGAGCCAGCATTACTATCTGACGACGACACGTTACGCGACGAGCGCCTTCGCGCGCCTGAAGATGAAGGAGGCGCTTTCCAAGCGCGGTCTGCAGCCTCATGTCTTCGAGCGGCGCGAGGCGGCGGAGACGTTCCTCGAAGTCGTCAGCAAGGAAAAAGAGAACGCGCCGGCGTAAGGCTGGAGACGGCGCGCCGGCCAAATAGTCGGCTGCGCCGACCGGCTCCTCTTTCGGCCGGCTCAAAATAAATCAGGCCCCGTGGCGCGGAAGCTCACGGGGCCGTCTGCTTCTCCATCGGAAGCAAGTCTGGATTGTCCAGTCTGGGTTCGGGCGCCCGACGCTTGGCCTTTGCTACGGCCGCCCGCAAAGATTTCGAATTTTTTCAGGATTGGACGGGTCAAGCAGCTGTTCCTGCCCGCCCAGTGACCGGAACGAAACGCCGGTCAATAAGTCTGACCCGGTGGCGTCATGCTCCTCTCGCAACAATGTTGCTCGGCTCGGCCTGACAACAGGGGATTTGCAGGCCTGTCCTGGATCGCTTTCGCTTCGAGGTCCCGCCCGAACGAACCTGCCGATCATGCTGTCCGATCGACAAGTGCGATACAAAGAAAAGATGAACCCGGTTTCACGTCCGGTCAAGGGCGTTTCGTCGTCAAAAAAACCAAACACGGTTGCGCACATCGTATTTTACGTATATAGATATCTTTATATCTCATGGAGCGCTCGGTGAAGGCCGTGTCCAAACTATCCCTCGAACCGACGCTTGCGGCGCTGAACGCCGCTGGCGAGGAGACGCGCCTGCGGCTCCTCGCCCTGCTCGCCCAATCGGAGCTGACGGTGAGCGAAATCGTGGCGATCCTGGGCCAGTCTCAGCCCCGCGTCTCGCGCCATCTCAAGCTTCTGGTCGAGGCGGGCCTGGTCGAGCGGCGCCGCGAAGGGGCCTGGGCCTTTTTTCGACTGTCGCCGGGCGGACCTGCAGGCGCACTCGCGCGCGGGATTGTCGGCTGGCTTGAGGCTGACGACGCCCTTCTCGCGGGCGACCGCGCCAGGCTCTCTCGGGTGCGTCACGCGCGCGCCGAGAACGCCGCCCGCTACTTCGCCGCGCATGCCGAGGAGTGGGACCGCATTCGCGCGCTGCACGTTCCTGAGGAGCGCGTTGAAGAGGCGATGCGCGAACTCGTCGGCGACAAGCCGGTGCGCAACCTTCTCGATCTCGGCGCCGGCGCCGGCCGCATGCTCGAACTCTTCGCGCCTCAGGCGGAACGCGCCGTCGGCGTCGATCTCTCCTCCGCCATGCTCGCGGTCGCGCGCGGTCGACTCGAAGAAACCGGCTTCGACAATGTGCAGCTGCGCCAGAGCGACATTTATGCGCTGCCGATCGAGCGCAACTCGATCGATCTCGCGATCATGCATCAGGTTCTGCATTTTCTCGACGATCCCGGCCGCGCGCTGCGCGAGGCGGCGCGCGTGCTCGCGCCCGGCGGCCGATTGCTCGTCGTCGACTTTGCGCCCCATCATGAAGAGATGCTGCGCGACGCGCACGCGCATCGCCGTCTTGGCTTCTCGGACGCCGAAATCACCGGGTTGCTGAAACAGGCGGGCCTCGACGTCGTTCAGCATCGGGAACTGGCGCCAGACGCAAATGAAGGCGCCAAGCTCACCGTCTCCGTCTGGCTCGCGCGCGATCCGCGCGTCATTGCCGATCCCATTCCCGTCGCTTCTTACGAGACAGCCTGATGTTTAACGCTCTTCATCCAACGGCGTCGCAAAATCATTTTGCGATCTCCTATGAGTTCTTCCCGCCCAAGACGCCGGAGATGGAGACTCAGCTCTGGCAGTCGATCAAACGACTTGCGGCGCTGAGGCCCCATTTTGTCTCGGTGACCTATGGGGCCGGCGGCACCACGCGCGAGCGCACCCATTCGATCGTCGCGCGCATCGTCCGCGAGACCGACATCAAGCCCGCCGCGCATTTGACCTGCGTCTCGGCGCCGCGCGAGGAAGTCGACGCGATCCTGCGCGACTATTGGGACGCCGGCGTTCGCCATATCGTCGCGTTGCGCGGCGATCCGCCGACGGGCGTCGGCACGCGATTTGAGCCGCATCCCAAAGGCTATGCGACCTCGACCGATCTCGTGAGCGGCATTCGCCGGATCGGCGACTTCGAGATTTCCGTGTCGACCTATCCCGAAGGTCATCCTGAGAGCGCGTCGATCGAACAGGATCTCGATGCGCTGCAGTCGAAGGTCGACGCAGGCGCGACGCGCGCCATCACCCAGTTCTTCTTTGACAACGACATCTACTTCAGGTTTCTCGACAAGGCGCGGGCGCGGGGCATTACGATTCCGATCGTGCCCGGCATCATGCCGATCCGTAATTTCAAACAGGTCGCGGGCTTCGCGCAGAAAGCCGGCGCAAGCGTGCCGCGATGGCTGGCCGAGCGCTTCGACGGCCTCGACGACGACCCTGAAACCCGCGCGCTCATCGCCGCGACGACCGCCGTCGAACAGGTCATGAGCCTGGCGCGCGCGGGCGTCAATGAATTCCACTTCTACACCAATAATCGCGCCGACCTCGTCTTCGCCATTTGTCACCTTCTCGGCGTCCGTCCCCTGCGTGAAAAGGCGCTTGCATGACCTTCGAGACTTCTTACGGCCCGAATATTCTGAAAGCGCTCGAAGAAGCGGCGTCGCGCCGGATTCTCATTCTCGACGGCGCCATGGGCACCATGATTCAGCGCCACAAATTCGAGGAGGCGGATTTCCGCGGCGCGCGCTTCGCTGAGCACGGCAAGGATTTGCGCGGCAACAACGACCTGCTGACGCTGACGCAGCCGGAAGCGATCAAGGCGATCCATGTCGCCTATCTCGAAGCCGGCGCTGACATCATCGAGACCAACAGCTTTTCATCGACGACGATCGCTCAGGCCGATTACGGGCTCGAACATCTCGCCTTCGAGCTCAATTGCGAAGGCGCGCGGCTGGCGCGGGCGGCGGCCGACGAAGTCGCAGCCAAGACCGGCGTGCGCAGATTCGTCGCGGGCTCGATCGGCCCCACCAATCGCACGGCGTCGATCTCGCCCGACGTTTCCAACCCAGGCTTTCGCGCCGTCACCTTCGACGAGCTCCGCGCCGCCTATAAGGACGCGGCGCTCGGCCTGATCGAAGGCGGTGCCGATATTCTGCTTGTCGAAACCGTCTTCGACACGCTGAACGCCAAGGCGGCGCTCTATGCGCTTGAAGACGCATTCGATGAGGCCGGGACCCGCTTCCCGATCATGATTTCCGGCACGATCACCGATCTCTCCGGCCGGACGCTCTCCGGCCAGACGGCGATCGCCTTCTGGAATTCGCTCGCGCATGCCAAGCCGTTTTCCATCGGCTTCAACTGCGCGCTCGGCGCGCGCGAGATGCGCCAGCACATCGCCGACATCGGCCGCGTCGCCGATACGCGCGTCTGCGCCTTCCCCAACGCCGGCCTGCCGAACGAATTCGGGCTCTACGATGAAAGTCCCGAATATATGGCGGAGCTCGTCGGCGAATTCGCGACGTCCGGCCTCGTCAATGTCGTCGGCGGCTGCTGCGGCACGACGCCGGACCATATCGCGGCGATCGCTCATGCGGTGAAGGGCGTCGCGCCGCGCGACATTCCGGTCATCGAGCCGATGCTACGGCTTTCCGGCCTCGAGCCTTTCGCACTGACGAAGGACATTCCCTTCGTCAATGTCGGCGAGCGCACCAACGTCACCGGCTCGGCGAAATTTCGCAAGCTCGTCACCAATGGCGATTACGCCGCGGCGCTCGACGTCGCGCGCGATCAGGTGGCGAACGGCGCGCAGGTGATCGACGTCAATATGGATGAAGGCCTGCTCGACTCTGAGCGCGCCATGGTCGAATTCCTGAATCTGCTCGCCGCCGAGCCCGACATTGCTCGCGTGCCGGTGATGGTCGATTCCTCCAAATTCGAGGTGATCGAAGCTGGCCTCAAATGCCTGCAGGGCAAGGGCGTCGTCAATTCGATCTCGATGAAGGAGGGCGAGGAGAAATTCATCGCCGACGCGCAAAAGGTGCGCCGCTATGGCGCCGCCGTCGTCGTCATGGCCTTCGACGAAACCGGCCAGGCCGACACGCTGGCGCGCAAGACCGATATCTGCGCGCGCGCATACAAAATCCTCACTCAAGAAGTCGGCTTTCCGCCCCAGGACATCATCTTCGACCCGAATATTTTCGCGGTCGCGACCGGCATCGAAGAGCACGAGAACTACGGCGTCGATTTCATCGAGGCGACGCGGATCATCAAGCGCAATCTGCCGCATGCGCATGTGTCGGGCGGCGTGTCGAACCTGTCCTTCTCGTTCCGCGGCAATGAGCCGGTGCGCGAGGCGATGCATTCGGTGTTCCTCTATCACGCCATTCAGGCCGGGATGGACATGGGCATTGTCAACGCCGGCCAGCTCGCGGTCTATGCCGAAATCGACGCCGAGTTGCGCGAATTATGCGAGGACGTGGTCCTGAACCGCCGCAAGGACGCGACCGAACGGCTCGTCGAACTTGCGGAAAAATTCAAGGGCGCAGGCGCGAGGACACAGGAGAAGGACGCCGCCTGGCGCGAGCAGGGCGTCGGCAAGCGCCTCGAATATGCGCTCGTCAACGGCGTCACCGACTACATCGAAGCGGACGTCGAAGAAGCGCGCCAAACCTCGACGCGGCCGCTCGACGTCATCGAAGGTCCGCTGATGGCCGGCATGAATGTCGTCGGCGATCTCTTCGGCTCGGGCAAAATGTTCCTGCCGCAGGTCGTCAAATCCGCACGCGTGATGAAACAGGCAGTCGCCTATCTCATGCCCTACATGGAGAAAGAGAAGGACGCGCGATCGACCGCCGGCAAGATTTTGCTCGCGACCGTCAAGGGCGACGTGCATGACATCGGCAAGAACATCGTCGGCGTCGTGCTCGGCTGCAACAATTTCGAGGTCATCGACCTTGGCGTGATGACGCCGGCGGCCAAGATTCTCGAGACGGCGAAGAAGGAGAAAGTCGATCTCATTGGCCTTTCAGGCCTCATCACGCCGTCGCTCGATGAAATGTGCTTCGTCGCCTCCGAGCTGGAGCGCGAAGGTCTCGACACGCCGCTCCTCATCGGCGGCGCCACGACGAGCCGCGTTCACACCGCCGTAAAGATCAGCCCGAATTATCGCCGCGGCCAGGCGGTCTATGTCACCGACGCGAGCCGCGCGGTCGGCGTCGCCCAGGCGCTCGCTTCCGAAAAATCGCGCGGCGACTACATCGCCCAGACGCGCGCCGAATATGAGCGCGTCGCCGAAGCGCACGCTCGCGCGCAGGCAGACAAGCTGCGGGTGCCGCTCGCCCAGGCGCGCGCCAACGGCTTGAAGATCGATTGGGCGAGCTACGACCCCGTGCGCCCGTCTTTCACCGGGCCGCGCGCCTTTGCGAGTTATGACGTCGGCGAGCTTGTTCCGTATATCGACTGGACGCCGTTCTTCCAGACCTGGGAGTTCAGAGGCCGCTATCCATCTCTGCTCGACGATCCCGAGCGCGGCGAAGCGGCGCGCACGCTGTACGATGACGCCCGCGCCATGCTGAAGCGGATTGTCGAAGAGCGCTGGTTCACGCCGAAGGCGGTCATCGGCTTCTGGCCGGCGAATTCCATCGGCGACGACATCGCGCTCTATGGCGGCGAGTCGCGCAATGAAAAGATCGCGACGCTGCACACGCTGCGCCAGCAGTTGCCGAAGCGCGACGGCAAGGCCAATCTGGCGCTTGCGGACTTCATTGCGCCCAAGGAGAGCGGCAAGGCCGATTACATCGGCGCCTTTGTCGTCACCGCCGGCGCGGAGGAGGAAAAGATCGCTGCGCGCTATGCCCGCGCCAATGACGACTATGGTTCAATCATGGTCAAGGCGCTCGCCGACCGCATCGCCGAGGCTTTCGCCGAGCGCATGCATGAGCGCGTGCGCAAGGAATTCTGGGGCTATGCGCATGAAGAAAATTTCGCGCCGGAGGCGCTGGTCGGCGAGCCCTACGCCGGCATTCGCCCGGCCCCCGGCTATCCGGCGCAGCCCGATCACACCGAGAAGGCGACGATCTTCGATCTGCTCAACGCCGAAAGGCGCACCGGCGTGAAGCTCACTGAGAGTTTCGCCATGACGCCGGCGGCTTCCGTCAGCGGACTCTATCTCGCGCATCCGCGCGCGCATTATTTCGGCGTCGCCAAAATCGAGCGCGATCAGATCGAAGACTATGCGCGCCGCAAGGGCGTCGACGCGCACGAAGCGGAACGCTGGCTCGCGCCGATCTTGAACTACGAGCCCGTCGCCGCAGAAGCCGCGGAGTGATACGGAATCCGATTGGTTGTCATTCCCGGCAGGCCGAAGGCCTGACCGGGAATCCAGAGCCAATTCAAGGACGCTGGTTTTGCTCTGGATTCCCAATCGCGCGCGTTGCGCGCGTCGGGAATGACATCCGAGCTGTTCAACCGGATTTCACATGACGGGCGCTTCGGACGATCCTTACGACCTCTCTCGCTTCGTCGCAGCGCAAGAGCCGATCTATCCGCAGGCGGCGGCGGAGCTCGCCGACGGCCGCAAGCGCAGTCACTGGATGTGGTTCGTCTTTCCGCAAATCGAGGGGCTTGGCGCGAGCGCCATGGCGCAGCGCTACGCCTTCGGCTCGCTCGCCGAGGCGCGCGCCTATCTCGATCATCCTCTCCTGGGCGCGCGGCTCAAGCAATGCGTCGCGCTCGCCAACCAGGTCCAAGGCCGCAGCGCGCATGAAATCTTCGGCTCTCCCGACGATTTGAAGTTTCATTCATCGATGACGTTGTTTGCCGCGGCTGCGCCGCAAGAACCGCTCTTCGCTGAAGCTTTGCGCAAATATTTCGACGGCCGCCGCGATCCCTTGACCCTCGCAAAATTAAGCGCCTCGCTCGGAAATCCTCACGGATGACGTCCATACTCTCTCGTCATCGTCGACGGCGTTCGGCTCGCGAACCACGCATCCGCCGCTGCTTCCCGCGCCGCAATTTGGGCTATACAGCTCGGTGAGCTTTTGAGTTTTTTCTTGCTCGCCATGGCGGGGTCTGCCTCGCGTGAGGACCCTTTGAAGAGGTGACCGTCATGCTGTCACGTCGATCTGCGCTGCTCGCAGCTTTTTCTGCCTGCGTCACCTTACCTCGTCGCTCCTGGGCTCAGCCAACCTCAGCCGCCGTGGGGGAACAACCCGAAACGGTTACGATCCTCCGCGTCAAGCGACGCAACATCGAAGTGAACGGAAAAACGGCGTCGGTGCTTGGCATTCGCCAACCGGATGGCGCGCAGGGCCTTGTCACAGAGGTGGGAAAGCAATTCCGTGTTCGCGTCGACAACGAGCTCGATGCGCCGACTCTTATCCATTGGCATGGCTTGATGCCTCCCTGGCGCCAGGATGGCGTGCCTGGCATTTCGGGGCCGCCGATCTCGCCGGGCGCCAGCGCCGAATACGACTTCCCGCTACGCTTCGGGGGCACGTTCTGGATGCATTCGCACGAAGGCCTCCAAGAACAATCTCTCCTCGCAGCCCCGCTCATCATTCGCGACGGGCGCAACGCGCCGGGTCAGGAGGAAGTGACGATTATGCTGGCGGATTTTAGCTTCACGCCGGCCGCGCAAATTTATGCGGAGTTGCAGAAGAAGCGCGCCCCGCTCAGTTCCCGGTCTGCAGAACCAGGAATGGCGAACGGAGGCGCAGTTCAGAGCCCGGACCTAAATGACGTAAGGTATGACGCGTTCCTCGCCAACGACCGTACGCTCGCCGACCCCGAAACGATTCGCGTGGAGCCCGGCGAGCCAATTCTGCTGCGCGTCATCAACAGTTCGTGTATGAGCGCATATCACTTCGATCTTGGCGTGCTTACCGGCGAGCTTATCGCGGTTGATGGATTCAGCGTGCGCCCAATTGCGGGACAGCGCTTTCCGATCGCGGTCGCTCAGCGCCTCGACATCCTCATCAAAGTTCCGCGCGGTCCCGCCGCCTTTCCCGTGCTCGCGATTTTGGAAGGCGAGCGTCGACAGACCGGCGTGATCCTTGTTGCAGGACGCGCTCCGGTAACCCGCATTCCAGAAATTGCGCCGACGCCATCGCCTGCGCTCACCCTCGACTTCGAACGGCGGCTGCGCGCTACGAAGCCACTCGCCAAGCGCAGGCCGGACCGGATTCATCAAATCGACCTGACCGGCGACATGAACGGATATGTCTGGTCGATCAACGGTGTCGCTTGGAACAAGGACGTACCGCCCCTGCCTGTTGCAGAGGGGGAGCGCGTCGAGTTCGTACTCAAGAATAAGACGCTTATGTCTCACCCGATGCATCTCCACGGGCATCAGTTCCAAGTGGTGGAGATCGACGGCAAGCGGTTTCCGGGAGCGGTGCGCGATACCGTGCTGGTGACGCCTGGGAGGCGCGTCGTCATCGCATTCGACGCGAACAATCCCGGCTGGTGGGCTTTCCACTGTCATCTCGCTTACCACCAGGAGGCAGGCATGTTCACTACGGTGCGCTACATATGACGCCACTGACCCGAGTTAATCTCAGGCGCGTCCACAATGCTCGGTGAATGGATGATTTGAAGTTTCATTCGTCGATGACTCTGTTTACGGCCGTCGCGCCGCAAGAGCCGCTCTTCACCGAGGCGCTGCGCAAATTTTTCGACGGCCGCCGCGATCCCTTGACCCTCGCAAAATTATAAGTTTCGTTGAGGCGCCGCGCCGAGAGGCGGCGTAATTCGGGGGCCTTATGTCGATCACAAACATCGCCGACAATCGTCGAACGCTGAGGCTGCTTCCCTGGGCGCTCGTCTTCGCCCTTGTGCTCTTTTCGCTCTATACGCTCGCGGTGTCGCGCGGCGAGCCGGTCAACGCCATGTGGCTCGTGACGGCGGCGATCGGAACCTACGCCATTGGCTACCGCTTCTATTCGCGCTTCATCGCCCAGCGGGTGTTGGGGCTCGACGCCCGACGCCGCACGCCTGCGCTTCGCCGCAATGACGGGCTCGACTATGTCCCGACCGACAAATGGGTGCTGTTTGGCCATCATTTCGCGGCGATCGCCGGCGCGGGACCGCTGGTCGGGCCCGTGCTCGCGGCGCAAATGGGCTATCTGCCCGGAACGTTGTGGCTCCTGACCGGCGTCATCTTCGCCGGCGCCGTGCAGGATTTTCTCGTCCTGTTCATTTCGACGCGTCGCGACGGGCGTTCGCTCGGCGATCTCATCAAGACCGAGATGGGCCGGGTGCCGGGCGTCATCGCCATGGTCGGCATTCTCACCATCATGATCATCCTGCTCGCGGTGCTGGCGCTCGTCGTCGTCAAGGCGCTCGCCGACAGTCCCTGGGGCGCGTTCACCGTATTCGCGACGCTGCCGATCGCCGTCTTCATGGGCGTCTACGGCCGCTATCTGCGCCCCGGTCGAATCGCCGAAATGTCGGCGATCGGCTTCGTGCTGCTGCTCGCAAGCATCGCCTTCGGCCGCACCGTGTCGGAAAGCGCGATGCTCGCGCCGCTCTTCACCTTCAAGGGCGAGACGCTCGCCTTCATGCTCATCGGTTATGGTTTCGTCGCATCGGTCCTGCCGGTCTGGCTCTTGCTCGCGCCGCGCGACTATCTCTCAACCTTCCTGAAGATCGGGACGATCCTGTCGCTGGCGCTCGGCATTTTCATCGTCTGGCCCGATCTCAAAATGCCTTCGATCAGCCGTTTTATCGACGGGACAGGCCCCGTCTTCGCGGGCAGCGTTTTCCCGTTCCTGTTCATCACCATCGCTTGCGGCGCCGTGTCGGGCTTTCATGCGCTCGTTTCTTCCGGCACCACGCCGAAGATGATCGCCGACGAAACGCAGACGCGTTTCATCGGTTACGGCGCGATGCTGATGGAATCCTTCGTCGCGATCATGGCGCTGATCGCCGCGAGCGTATTGGAGCCTGGTGTCTATTTCGCGATGAACAGCGCGCCGGCGCTGATCGGCGCGACGCCCGATTCCGCAGCAGCGGCGATCTCGTCATGGGGCTTTGCGGTCACGCCGGAAGCGCTGTCAGGCGTCGCGGCAGAGGTCGGCGAGAAGACGATATTGTCGCGCACCGGCGGCGCGCCAACGCTCGCCGTCGGCATGGCGCATATTCTCTCGTCCGCCGTCGGCGGCTCGGCGATGCGGTCCTTCTGGTATCATTTCGCCATTCTGTTCGAAGCGTTGTTCATCCTCACCACGATCGACGCCGGCACGCGCGTTGCGCGCTTCATGATCCAGGATCTCCTCGGCGCCTTCTTTCCGGCCTTCGGCAACACCCGCGCCTGGGCGCCGAATCTCGCCGCGACCGCCATCGCCGTCAGCGGCTGGGGCTATTTCCTCTATCAGGGCGTGATCGATCCGCTCGGCGGCATCAATACGCTGTGGCCGCTGTTCGGCATCGCCAATCAGATGCTGGCGGCGATCGCGCTGACGCTGTGCGTCGTCGTGCTCTATCGGATGAAGCGCGAGCGCTACGCCTTTGTCGCGATCGCGCCGACAGCGTGGCTCTATGTCTGCACGCTGTCGGCGGCGTTTGAGAAAATCTTCCACGAGGATCCGCGCATCGGCTTTCTGGCGCATGCGCGAAAATTCGCGGCCGCCGCCGATAAGGATCAATTGCTCGCGCCGGCGAAGACGCTCGCCGAGATGCAGCGCGTCATTTTCAACGACTATGTCGATGCGACGCTTTGCGCCGTCTATGTCACGCTCGTTCTGGCGATGCTCGGCTTCTCTGTCAGAGCCATTCGCGCCGCGCGCGCCGCGCAGCATGTCACCACGCGGGAGACCGAAGATGAATTGCACGATCTGCAGCCCGCCAGGGCTTGATCTCAATCACCTCGCCCGCAAGCTGCGCGACGGCGCCAAGCTGATGGTCGGTCAAGGAGATTACGACGCCTATGTCGCGCATCTGCGCGCGCGGCACGACGGCGCGACGATCATGACGCGCGACGAATTTTTCCGCGCGCGCGAGAATGCGCGATTCGGCGCCGGCGGCGAACGCGCCTTTCGCTGCTGTTGAACTTCGTCGACCGGCGCTCATGTTTCCGCATCGTCGCACAGCAAATCGGCGACTAGGCGAATGTCCTCCGGCGTGAAGGGTTTCTCGACGACTGGACAGCCGGACCGTGCAATGAAGCGGTCCGCGCCTGGACCCAGAACGTCGCCGGTGATAAAGGCGATGCGGTTCGCCATCTGCGGATGTTCGATGCTGAGCCAGTCGTAAAAGGCCGGGCCATCGCCATTCGGCATGCGGATATCGCAGAGAATGAGGTCTGCCGGTCGCGCGGCGACCGCCTGTTTAGCGTGGTCGCCGCTCGTCGCGAGCTCGCAATCGAAGCCAAGACGTCGCAAAATTTCCGCGAGCAAATTCGCTATTTCAACTTCATCGTCGACGATCAGCGCTCGCCGTTTAACGGCTTCTTGCAGCGCCGCGGCAGAATTCTCCACACTGGGAGGACTTTCGATCATAACTGCCTCGATCGGCAGCCTGATCGCGAAAACAGCGCCCGCGTCCGGCTGCGGCGGCTCCAGAGTGAGCGAACCGCCGTGCGCCTCGATGAGGCCGCGCGAAACGGCCAGTCCGATGCCGGTTCCCACCCCCTGCGGCTTCGTCGTGAAGAAGGGATCGAAAATGCGGCTGCGAATAGCGTCTGGAACGCCCGGCCCATTGTCGGAGATGCGGATGTCGAGCTTCTGCGCGGCCTGGTCGGCGCGCGCGACAATCGAAACACGCCGCGGCGCCGGCTGCGCTTCGATCGCCTGTTTGGCGTTCACCACGAGATTGAGCAGCACTTGATGCAACTGATCGCTGTCCGCCAGGAGCGGCGGCAGATCGGCCGGAATATCCTTCGTTACCTCGATGCCGGCGGTCCGCAGCCCATACGAGAGGAGTTCGAGCACGCGCTCCACGAGCTCTGGAATTTCCACTCTTCCGCGCTGCGCTTCGCGCTGCCGGGACATGGCCAGAAAGATCTTTACGATCCGCGCGCAGCGGTTGGCGGCGGTTTCGATTTTCGCGCCGCGTTCCGCAAATTCCTCGAACTGCGCGTCCAGGGCCGCACGTGACTGAGCCGCCTCGCGCAGCATGAGCGCCTGTCCGATGACGATCGAGAGCGGATTATTGAGTTCATGCGCCACGCCGGCGAGGAGCGATCCCAGAGCGGCAAGCTTTTCGCTTTGGTAGAGAGCTTCTCTTTGGCCTTCGATTTGCGCCTGCGCTTCTCTCGCCGGACGCAGATCACGAAGATGCGCAGTGAAAAGCGCGCTCGGACCCGACCCTACCGCCGCGATCGCCAGTTCGATCGGAATGCGCGAACCGTCCGCGCGCATGGCCTCCAGTTCGACCCGCCGCCCGACTACGGAAGACGGGCCGCCTGATCGGAAGCGCTCAAGCCCGATGTTGTGACGATCGCGCAAATCTACGGGGACGATCAGTTCCGCTACGGTCTTGCCGATCGCCTGCTCGCGCGAATAGCCGAACGTCGCCGAAGCCGCAGGATTGAACTCCACGACACGACCTTGCGCGTCAATGACCACGATACAGTCGAGGGCGGAGTCGACCACCGCCGCATGGATCGCCTCGCGAGTCTTGTGCGACTCGAGCCATTCCGATTGCGCGCTTCCGCATTCCTCAACACTGGCGAGTGAACGCGCGGCGCAGACGACGCCCTGTAGAGCGCCGGCTGGCGCAAAAGGCCTGAGCTCCTCTTCGATCCAATGATGGGCGCCGCCTTCGTCTGGCCCCTGTCGGCGCATGCGTTGCGGCGCTCCCTTCGCAAGGCCTGGCATGGCGGCCCTGTAAAGCTCAGCCGTCTCCGCGCCCAAAACATCATCGACGGATTTTCCGATGACGCGCTCCCGCGTCGTCCCGAGCGCCGTAAGAAATTCTTGGTTGACGTAGCGATAGCGTAGCTCGTCGTCGAGAAAGGCGGCTCGGCCGGGAATGGCGTCGAACAACGCCCGCAGCAGCGCGCCGCCATCCCCGGCGCTTGCATCGCCGCCTTTTGCTGAATGTTCATTTGAGGCGCTCTCTCAATTTGATGCGCTCTCAGCGAGAGTCGCGCTGGAGGTCTCATGCAGCCATAGTTGCATTGGCTCGGCGATATTTTTGAGCGTTTGCCGTCGCGCGACGAAGTCCTTGCGTATATTCCCGCGCGTCATGGCGTGCGCTACATCCGAGATCATGACCGAACCGGCTGGCGCAGCTTCCTGAATTCGGGCGGCGAGCGCCACGACTTCGCCAAAGCGGTCTCCGTTTCGAACGACCACGTCGCCAACCGCCACGCCAATGCGCAGCCGCAGCGTGTGTGCATGCCCATGCGCCGTCGCATAGGCGCGTGTCTCCGTCTGGCAGTCCAACGCCCATTCGACGGCGTTGTGCACGCTGGCGAAATCGATCAGCGCGCCGTCGCCAAGCAACTTGAATAGACTTCCCGAGTGACGAGGAAGCGATCGCGTGACGACATCGCGAAAGAACCGATCGATCAGCGCCAAGCCATTATGCTCGTCGTTCTGAATCAAACGCGTGTAGCCGACGATGTCGATCGATGCGATCGCCGCCAGCCTTTTGCCGGCGAGGGCGGCGCGCGCCAACTTTCTCCGTCGCATAAGGCCGCGTACGCGCGCCAGCATTTCGCGCATGTGATAGGGCTTGGTGACATAGTCGTCGGCGCCAGATTCGAGCCCAACGATGCGGTCGATTGCGGAATTGACCGCTGTCGCAAAGATGATGCAGGTGGAGCCGCGCGTATTCAGCCATCTCGCAAGCGACAGCCCGTCTTCGCCCGGCATGTTGATGTCGAGAACGGCGAGATCGATCGCTTCGAATTCCACCATGGCGCGGAATTCGGCGGCGCTCGGCGCCGCCAGAACGCGATAGCCGTTCCTCGAAAGGAATTCGGCGAGCAGGTCGCGCAAGTCCTGTTCATCTTCGGCAATTGCGATGGTTTCGAGCATCGGCCGATCTGTCTCTGGTCGAGATAGCTTTGATTTGGCGCAATATAGATTGAGCGAATCGCCGTCGCAAAATGTGCGGCCGCGCACCGCTCCAGTTGATCTCGCCGCAGCTTCAATTAGTGTCCGTGGCATGCGCGCCGACATTCTGGAAAACGCGAACGCCCTCATGGCCTTGCTCGACTGGTATGTCGAGAGCGGCGTCGATCTCGCGCTCGACGATGCGCCGCACGACCGCTATGCGGACAGCGCGCGGGCAGGCGTTGCGCCAGCCGCAGAATTAGCGGAGCCAGCCGCGCGACCGGTTCCGCCACAGACGCCGATCGCGGAACGCCCACGCGCCGCAGCGGCGCCGATCGCCGCGCCTGATGAGGCCATCCGCGCCGCAGAACAGGCGGCGGCCGGCGCGCGCGACCTCGACGATCTCGCCGCGCGTCTCGCCGATTTTCCGCATGCGCCCTTTCGCGCCATGGCGCAGCATTTTCTGTTCGGCGCCGGCGCCGTATCCGCGCAACTCATTGCCTTCGACGCCGCGCCTGGCGCGACCGAAGAAGCAAGCGGCGAATCCTTCAGCGGGCCCTCGGCGAAGCTCCTCGACAATATGCTCGCGGCGATCGGTCTCGACCGCTCAATGGCTTCGCTCGCCTATGTCTCGCCATGGCGCCCGCCCGGAGATCGCGCGCTGACGCCGCATGAGGCGGCGATCTTCGCGCCTTTCGCGCGCCGGCGGGTGGAGCTGGTGCGACCAGAAGTTCTGCTGCTTTTTGGCGAGACGCCTACACGGATCATGCTTGCGACCAACGAGCCGGTCGGAAAGCTGCGCGGGAAAATTCATGAAGCGCGCTGCGGCGCGCATGTCGCGCGCGCTTTCGTTTTTTCGAGTCTGGAAGCGATGCTGAAAAGTTCGGCGCTGAAACCCGCCGCCTGGCGCGATCTGCGAAGGGCCGCCGAGGCATTGGAGATAGCGTCAAAAGGCGCGCAGACTTGACATCCGCGCGTCATGCCCGCGCTTGTCGCGGGCATCCACGTCCTAGTCGCGCTTCTTTACGTGGATGGCCGGGACAAGCCCGGCCATGACGCGAGAGAGAGGAAGACGTGCGCCTACTCCGCCGCTTCGCCCTTCTCGCCGCCGCCGAAGCGGCGCAAAACGTAATCGTCGACAATGCGGGTGAATTCCTCGGCGATGCCCTCGCCGCGCAAGGTCATCGCCTTCTTGCCGTCGATGAAGACGGGCGCGGCCGGCGTCTCGCCCGTGCCGGGCAGCGAAATGCCGATGTCGGCGTGTTTCGACTCGCCGGGGCCGTTCACGATGCAGCCCATCACCGCGACATTGAGCGTCTCGACGCCCGGATATTGCCTGCGCCAGACGGCCATGCGTTCGCGAATGTGCGCCTGGATGTCGCGCGCGAGCTCCTGAAACACCGTCGAGGTGGTGCGTCCGCAGCCGGGACAGGCCGCGACCAGCGGCACGAAGGTGCGAAAGCCCATGGTCTGCAGAATTTCCTGGGCGACACGCACTTCGAGCGACCGGTCGCCGCCGGGCTCCGGCGTCAGCGACACGCGGATCGTGTCGCCGATGCCGTCCTGCAGCAGCACGCCAAGCGCGGCCGAGGACGCGACGACGCCCTTTGAGCCCATGCCGGCTTCGGTGAGACCGAGATGCAGCGCATAATCGCTGCGCGCGGCCAGCATGCGGTAGACGGCGATGAGGTCCTGCACGGCCGAGACCTTCGCCGAAATGACGATACGGTTCTTGGAAAGGCCGATCTCCTCGGCGCGGCGCGCCGACATCAGCGCCGAGCGGACCAGCGCCTCGCGGGTCACGGCGCGCGCGTCGAGCGGCCGATCCGAGGCGTGATTCAGGTCCATGAGATAGGTCAGGAGCTCCTGGTCGAGCGAGCCCCAATTGGCGCCGATCCGCACCGCCTTGCCGTGCTTCGCGGCAAGCTCGACGATGGAGGCGAATTGCCTGTCCCGCTTTTCCTTGAAGCCGACATTGCCGGGATTAATCCGATATTTAGCGAGCGCCTCGCCGCAGGCGGGATGATCGGCGAGAAGCTTGTGGCCGATGTAATGGAAATCGCCGACGAGCGGGACGCCAATGCTTTTCTGGTCGAGCCTGTCGCGGATATGCGGCACGGCGGCGGCGGCCTCGTCGCGATCGACGGTGATGCGCACGAGCTCCGATCCGGCCTGCGCCAGCGCCGTGACCTGCGCGACAGTCTGGTCGACGTCGGCCGTATCGGTGTTGGTCATCGACTGCACCACGACCGGCGCGCCGCCGCCGGCGATCACCGCGCCGGGGCCGGTCCCGATGGCGACTGCGCAGGTGCGCCGGCGAGGCGCCGGCTCGGCGGCGACCGGATCGGGCAGGCGGGTCTCGGTGGCCTCGATCAAAACGGCGTCGGTCATGGTTCTCGTCGGGGCTGTTTTGGAACAGGTTCTAGGTCGCGCGTAACGGCTTCGAGGTCAAGCGGCCCAAACGGTCGGGCAATCAGGTGAAGGACGGTCCATCCCCGGCCTCATGCTGGAGACCCTGCTCGGATAACCGCGCCCCGGGCGGTTCTAACTCCGCATCTCGTGAGATCAACCCTCCCGTAATCCGCCCGAATCTGTCTTCAACAGCCCCAGCCGCCGCGCGACAAGCCGGTCGACCAGCCGCGTCGGCAACAGGCGGCGCAGCGTATAGTCGGTGAAGCGATTGCGCACGACGGGTATGCGGGCGGGCGGGCGCGGGTCGGTAACCGCCCGCAAGACCGCCTGTGCGACCACCTCCGGCCCAGGGGAGCGCCGGCCTTCCCCGACAAGCCAGGTCAACATTCGCCGGCCCGGGGCGGCATAGGCGGTGTCCGCGAACAGGCGGAGATCGGTCCCCTCGGCCTTGTCCCAGATCGGCGTCGCGATCATCCCCGGTTCGATCAGGATCACGTCGACGCCATAGACCATCAGCTCCCGGCGCAACGCGTCCGACATGCCTTCGAGCGCAAATTTCGAGGTGTTGTAGGCGCCGAGGAACGGCGCGGCGAAGCGCCCGGCGACCGAACTCATGTTGACGATGCGGCCGCGCGTGCCGTTCCGCAGCGTCCCCGCGCCGAACAAGGGCGCGAAGGCCTGAATGACCTGCAGCTGCCCGATGAGATTGACCTCGATCTGGCGCCGAAACTCGTCGATCGGCAGATAGAGGAGTGGGCCGGGCACGGCGACGCCAGCGTTATTGACGAGGCCGTCGAGCATTTCGCCCTCAAGCCGCCCCTCGACTACGCGCGCCGCGGCCGCGACGGCGCCGGCGTCGGTCACATCGAAAAGAAGCGGAACGACGGCCGCGCCATGCCGCGCGACGAGTTCGGCGGCGGCGGCCTCCTTGCGCACCGAGGCGAAAACGAGAAAACCCTTCTCGACCAGAAGGTCGACGCAGGCGGCGCCGATCCCGGTCGACGCCCCAGTTACGACGACGGACTTCAGACGCGTTCTCCCAGCGCCGCGAGGAGTCGCGCGAGCGCGACGCGGGTTTCGCCATCGGCGCGGCCGTCGACTTTGGCGCGGCGGAAGTGGCGCTGAAAGGCCTCGACCGCTTGAACTGTCTGCGCGTCATAGACGCCGGTCTCTTCGACGCCATAGCCATAGGCGGCGAGATCGCGCTGCAACGAGGCGACCTTGGCGCCTTCGTCGCCAAGCGCGACCGTCGTCGCGCCTTCGGAGAAGGTCTCCTCGACGATCCGCCCGACGCCAAGGCGGGCGAGTTCCTCCCAGGGGAAAAACTCGCCGGGGTCCCGCTTGCGGCCGGGCGAGATGTCGGAATGCGCCAGCACGCGCTCTGGAGGTATCGCGTGGCGCCGGCAAACGTCGCGGGCGAGCGCCGCCGTCGCCTCGATTTGCGCCGCTGTATAGGGACGCGGGTCGAGGTAACCGGGATGAACGATTTCGATTCCGATCGACGCGGAATTCATATCCGTCTCGCCGGCCCAGACGCTTATTCCCGCGTGCCAGGCGCGCCGCGACTCGGGCACGAGCTGCAGCACGCGCCCATCCTCCTCGACGACGTAATGCGCCGAAACCAGCGAATGGGGACTGCAGAGCAAGGCAAGCGCCGATTCCCCTGTTTGCATTCCCGTGTAATGGATCACCAGCGACGAGATCGGCCTCAGGCGCGGGCCGTGATTGGGCGAAGGGCATATTCTTGCGCCGGCGAAGTCCGGCGCGAAGAAGCCTTCGCCAGCGCGCCAGGGCTGCGTCGCAGATAGCCATTCCTGCGTGCGGGCCTCTGGCTCGGGGCTGCGCAAAATATCGGTGACGACGCAGGCGCTGTCAGCGCCCGCAGCGAGGGCGGCGATGGCGCGCTCGGGAGTCAGTCCGCCGATGGCGACCAGAGGCGTTTCGCCGATCGCCGCCTTCCAGGCGCCGATCCGGGCAAGGCCCTGCGGCGCAAATTCCATCTGTTTCAGAAGCGTCGGATAGATCGGCCCGAGCGCGACATAGTCGGCGCCGATGGACAGCGCACGGTCGAGTTCGGCTTCATCATGCGTTGAAACGCCAATTCTGACGCCGGCCCGGCGCAGCGCCGCAATATCCGCGCCGTCGAGATCGCCCTGGCCAAGATGAACGAAATCGCAGCCCTCATCGATCGCGAGCCGCCAATAATCGTTGACGACGAGCTGAGCGCCCCATCGCGCGCAGATTTCTCGCGCCTTGGCGATTTGCGCGCGCGTTTCTGGCTCATCGCGATCCTTCACCCGCAGCTGCACGAGCCTGAGGCCCTGCGGCGACAGGCGGGCAAGCCAATCGGCGTCGTCGACGATGAGATAGAAGGGATCGAGCTTCAGCGCCGCCACCGATATTTTCCTCAAGCCAGCCTATCGAAAGGCCGGCCGATGACCGGCGTTGAAGGCTCGGCCATGTCGCGCGGCGTCATCGGCCCGGCGAGGAAGCCTGCCCGCCCTGCTTCGACCGCGAGGGCGAAGGCGCGCGCCATCCCGACGGGGTCGTCAGCGCGCGAAACCGCGGTGTTGAGCAGCACCGCGTCGTACCCCGTCTCCATGACCAGCGCCGCGTGGGACGGCGCGCCGATCCCGGCGTCGACGATGAGCGGCGTGTCTGGAAAATGTGCGCGCAGCGCCCGCAGCGCGAAAAGGTTATTGACTCCCCGCCCTGAGCCGATCGGCGCGGCCCAGGGCATCAGTGCGCGACAGCCGGCCTCGAGCAGCCTTTCCGCGACGACGAGATCGTCGGTCGTATAGGGGAACACCTCGAAACCGTCGTCGGCGAGCGCGCGCGCCGCTTCGACAAGCCCGAAGACGTCGGGCTGGAGCGTGTCCTCTTCGCCGATCACCTCTAGCTTGATCCAGTCGGTCGCGAACACTTCTCGCGCCATTTGGGCCGTCGCGATCGCTTCTTTGGCGGTTCGGCAGCCGGCGGTGTTGGGTAGCACCCGGACGCCGATGTCGCGAACAAGGCTCCAGAACGCCTCGCCCGCCCGCGCCCCGCCGGCCTCGCGCCGCAGCGAGACGGTGACGATCTCGCAGCCCGCCGCGCGAATGGACTCGGTGAGGATCGCCGGCGACGGATAGCGCGCCGTCCCGAGCAGCAGCCGCGAGGACAGCGCGACCTCATAGAGCCTTAAAGGATCATTCATCAGGCGCGCTCACCCGCCCTGCCTCGGAGTCACGATCTCGACGGCGTCGCCCTCGCGAAGAGGCGTCTCGGCGCGGTCCTTGGCGCGCACAAACTCTTGGTTCACGGCGGTGCCGACCGTCTTTTTGTCAAACCCCAGTTCCTGCAGCAGCGTTTGCAACGTGGTGGCGCGGACGTCCTGCGGTCGCCCGTTGATTTGAATGAGCATCCATTACCTCCGGGAAATACCCGTCGTTTACGACGACCTCAACAGCGCGGCGCGCCAACGCCGGCGCAAGCAGGAACCCGTGGCGGTAGAGCCCATTGATATAGAGTGTGCGATCTCGTTTCAAAAGACGTGGCAGATTGTCGGCGAAGGCCGGCCGCAGGTCGGAGCCGGTCTCGACGATCTCGGCTTCGGCGAAGGCCGGATGGACGGCGAAGGCCGAATTGATGAGTTCGACGACAGAGCGCGCGGTGACTCGCGCCCGCTCCTCATTCTCGATCATCGTCGCGCCGACCATGAACAATCCGTCGCCGCGCGGAACGACGTAAACCGGCCGACGCGGGTGCAGCATGCGCACGGGACGGGTGAAAGAAATCTCTTCGCTGCGCAATATCAGCATTTCGCCCTTCACGCCGCGAAGGCCGGCCAGCGCGTCCCGCGCCGCCAGGCCGCGGCAGTCGATGGTCCAGTCCGGAAGGGGCGCGAGGCCCGCCTCCTCTTGCTCGAAACGGAAAACGACGTTCGGCATTTGTGCGAGGCGTTCCGTCAGCACGACCATCGCCGCGCGCGGATCGAGATGCGCTTCGTGGGGAAAAAACAGGCCCGCCTCGAAGCGTCCGGCGAGATCGGGCTCGAGAGCTGCGATTCCCTCTCCGTCCAGAGCCTCGAAGTGGCTGGTTCGTCGCGCGAAGTCGGAAAGTTCGACGCGCTCGCGCCGCGGCGCCACGACAAGACTGCCGGCGCGCGTGGCGACGCCGATTTCGCGCGACCAGAAGTCGAGCGCTTCTTCGCCAAGCGTCGCAACCAGCGGCTCGGCGCTTTCCAGTTCGCACCAGGGCGCGATCATACCGCCCGCGAAGCGAGAACATCCGAGACCCGACGCGCGCTCGCGTTCGACGATCTCGACGTCAACGCCCCTGCGCGCAAGCGCATAGGCGGCGCAAAGGCCGGCGACGCCAGCGCCGATCACGCGCGCAAGCACGGCCGGCGCCTGTATATGCATGTTGCTGACACCATCCCTCCGCCAGTCTCAACTGGATCAGGTTCGAAGGGTCGCCGCGCCCGCGCCTCGCGACGCGCTTGCTGCCTCTCAGCCCCTGGGCGGCGAGTCTGGAGCGCGCCGCCGGCGGGGTTCCCCCGGCGCGCGCAGGCTCGCGCGAAAACGCAGCGTCCGTCAAGCGTTGCGCGCGCCGCTCCTTCCGGCGCAGCGCTGCGGGACTTGCCAGATGTCGGCCGATAGCCCAGTTTGAGCGAGAAAAGCGCACGCAAAAGCGCTGTATATGGGGAGAGAAATCATGAGCTTCCGTCGCAATACGGGCAGCGTCCGCAGGACGTTGGCCCTTCTTGGCCTGCTCGCCTCCACGACCTGGTTGGGCGCAGGTTTCGCCGCGCCCGCCGCCGCCGCGCAGCTTGGCCAATATTTCCCGATTCCGAATTCGCTGAGCATCAGCGGCGTGCCGCGCGACTCGCTTCTCAAACTTCAATCGAAATGGCTGCTGAACGGCCTCGACAATCTCAAGAAGGCCCGCGCCGACGCCGAAGCGGCGGTGGAAAAGGCGAAGTCCGGCGCGGCCGACCAACTTGCCGCCGCGGAAGAAAACCTCAAGAAGCTCGATGAGATGATTACGCAGACCCAGGCGGAACTGGCGCTATCCGAAAACAATGATTCGTCGCGTGAAATTCAAAGCGAGCGCAAACAGAAGTTGATGCTTCATGTCAATCAATGGATCAACGAGCTCAATCGTCTCGCCACCGAGCAGATGAAGATCGCGATCCTGTCGGACGGCGCCGAAGCGATGACGGCGCAACATCGCAACTATCAGTTGTCCGAACAGGCGGACAATCTCGAAAAAGCCAAGACTGACCCCAGCATTTTAGACTGGGCGGCGAAGTAATCGACGCCAAGCGTTCTACAGAATGTCGTCCGCCGACGCGGACGGCTTCGACAGATCGCCGTTGAGCTTCGCGAGCCGGCGCGCGGCGTCCTTGAGCGCCTGCGACGCGCGCACGGTCAATGCGTCATTCGCCTTGCGCGCGGCGTCGAGTTCGGCGCGCAACCCCGCAAGATCGGATTCCACGGTCTGCGCTTTAGCGCGCGCGTCGGTCGCCTCGTCAGCGACCGCAAGCGCCGCCATCACGATAATCCGTTGCTCGCCGATCTCGCCGAAACTCGCGCGCATCGATTCGATCTTGCCTTCGAGGTAATGCGCGAGCGCCTCGATCCGCTGCTCCTCGCCGTCCTCGCAGGACATGCGATAGGTGCGGCCGGCGATGGAGAGGACGACGGCGGCCATTCAGTCCTCCCGACCCGGATCGTCGCTCACTGCGCCGAGCGCGGCGGCGACGCCTTCGCTCGCGGCTTCGAGCCGTCGCAACACTTCGTCGCGGCTCCTCTCCAAGGCGTTCTGCCGCGCAAGCGCGGCGTCCAGATCGAGCGCGAGGCGCGAACGGTCGTCCTGCATGATGGCGAGTTCTTCCTCGAGTTCGGCGCTGGAAACTTCGTCTTCGAGCTTGTCGGCGACGGTGCGCTCCAGTTGAGCGACAGCCGCCTGCAGCTCGGCGACGGCGGCGTCCAGCCTCCTGGCGTTTTCGTCGTCGCGCTTATCTGAAAGGTTCATCGCCGGTCGCTGGAGTCACAAGGCTTTTCGGCGCGGCGAACCCCGCCGGGCGATTCGCTTGCCAGCCTGTTCCTAGCATGAATCAGGCAAATCGAAACCGCTCAGAATGGCGCGGCCTCAGCGCGTTGACAGGGGGGCGCGAGGTGCTATCACACGCCAGCCTTTCAAAACCCTGAGGCTAAAGGGGCGAGAGCCGCGCAGAGTTGCTGCGGCGCAAGGAGAGTCTTGAAATGACGGTGAGAGTGGCGATCAACGGCTTCGGGCGCATTGGCCGCAATATCCTGCGCTACATCGTCGAGACGGGGCGCACGGACCTCGAAGTCGTCGCCATCAACGATCTCGGCCCGGTCGAGACCAACGCCCATCTGTTGCGATATGATTCCGTGCACGGCCGCTTTCCGCATGAGGTGAAAGTCGCCGGCGACACGATTGACGTCGGTCGCGGCCCGATCAAGGTGACCGCCATCAAGAATCCGGCCGAGCTTCCCTACAAGGAGCTCAAGATCGACATCGCGCTCGAATGCACCGGCCTCTTCACCGCGCGCGACAAGGCGAAGCTGCTGCTCGACGCCGGCGCGAAGCGCGTGCTGGTCTCGGCGCCCGCCGACGGCGCCGACATTACGGTCGTCTTTGGCGTCAATCACGACAAGATCGCCAAGGACCATCTCGTCATTTCCAACGCCTCCTGCACGACGAACTGCCTCGCGCCGGTCGCCAAGGTGCTGCATGAGGCGATCGGCATCGAAAAGGGGATCATGACGACGATCCACGCCTATACCGGCGATCAGCCGACTCTCGACACGATGCACAAGGATCTCTACCGCGCCCGCGCGGCGGCGCTGTCGATGATTCCGACCTCGACCGGCGCGGCGAAAGCCGTCGGACTGGTGCTGCCCGAACTCAACGGCAAGCTCGACGGCTACGCCATTCGCGTGCCGACGCCCAATGTTTCGGCCGTCGATCTGAAATTTCTGGCCAAGCGCGCGACGACGAAGGACGAGGTGCACGCCGCGATCAAGGCCGCCGCCGATGGTCCGCTCAAGGGCGTGCTCGGCTACACGAGCGAGAAACTGGTGTCGATCGACTTCAACCACAATCCGCTCTCGTCCTGCTTCCATCTCGACCAGACCAAGGTCATGGACGGCAATCTCGTGTCAGTCCTGTCCTGGTACGACAATGAGTGGGGCTTTTCCGGCCGCATGACCGATGTCGCGAGCGCGATCGGAAAGCTTCTGTAAGCTTCACGAATGCCGGCGCGGGCCTGATGGTCCGCGTCTCTTTTTTTCAAGCCGCGATTGGATGTTTCATGGCCGCCTTCCGCACTCTCGATGAGGCCGACGTCAAGGGCAAGCGCGTGTTGCTGCGCGTCGATCTCAATGTGCCGATGGAAGGCGGCCGCGTCACCGACGCGACGCGCATCGAGCGCGCGCTGCCGACGATCAACGAGATCGCGGAAAAAGGCGGCAGGGTCATTCTGCTTTCGCATTTCGGCCGGCCGAAAGGCCAGCGCGTCGACGAAGAATCGTTGCGCCAAGTCGTGCCGACGCTTGAACATCATCTGAAGCGCAAAATCGCCTTCGCCGAGGATTGCGTCGGAAAGGACGCGGCGCAAGTCGTCGACGCGCTCAAGGACGGCGACGTCGCCTTGCTCGAGAATACCCGCTTCCATAAGGGCGAAGAAAAGAACGCCGACGACTTCGTCGAGGCGCTCGCCAGGAATGGCGACATTTTCGTCAGCGACGCGTTCTCGGCGGCCCATCGCGCGCACGCTTCGACCGAAGGACTCGCGCATAGACTGCCGGCCTTTGCCGGTCGCGCCATGCAGGCGGAGCTCGAAGCGCTGCAATCGGCGCTCGCCCATCCTCAGCGCCCGGTCATGGCGATCGTCGGCGGCGCGAAGGTTTCAACGAAGCTGGAGCTCCTGGGCAATCTCGTCGACAAGGTCGATTATCTCGTCATCGGCGGCGGCATGGCCAACACTTTCCTTGCGGCGCAAGGCAAGGCCGTCGGCAAATCGCTGTGCGAACATGATCTCGCCGGCGCCGCGCGGGATATCCTCGCCAAAGCGGAGAAGGCCGGCTGCGCCATTGTTCTGCCGATCGACGCCACGGTCGCGCAGAAATTCGAAGCGCACGCGCCCTCGCACATCGTTTCAGTCGATCATGTCGGCGAAAACGACATGATCCTCGACGTCGGGCCGAAATCGATCGCCCATGTCGAGTCGCTTCTCGGCAAGTGCAAGACGCTCGTGTGGAACGGGCCGTTCGGCGCGTTTGAGTTGCCGCCCTTCGACGAAGGCACCAACGCGGTGGCGCAGACGGCGGCGCGACTTACCGTCGACGGCAAGCTTCTCTCGATCGCCGGCGGGGGCGACACCGTGGCGGCGCTCAATCAGGCGCATGTCGCGCAGGAATTTTCCTATGTGTCCACGGCGGGCGGCGCTTTCCTCGAATGGCTCGAAGGCAAGGCGCTGCCGGGAGTCGCGGCGCTGATGCGGTGACGGCGCACGGCGCGAAGAAACTCAATCTTCTTTTCGTTCAGCGGATCAGCAAAAGGACTTGTCCAACAGCCTGACGCCGAGCGGCTTGACGCCGCAGGCGGACTAAGGCGCTGCGGTTGGACAGCGAGCTTTGCTCGCATTACTTAGTGGGCTGGCCCCATCCTGGCCTTGCTCTCGCGGCAACGCACAGCGGCTCATAAAGCGTCATCGGGAGGCGAATTTGGCGAGCAGTCCAAACCAAGAAGTCCCCACAGACATCACGCACGAAAAACTCAGCCGCGAAGAGTTGCTCGCGCTCCTGCGCGATGTGACCCAGCAGCGCGATAATTTGCTTTCCCAATATGAGGCGATGGCCGTGCAAGTCGACGAGTCGGTCAGAGAGATCGCCGCCGATGCGCTGGACGCACAGCAAAGCGAAAAGAAGGCCGAGGCGAGCGAGCGCCACGCGGCGCAGGAGGCGACGCACGCCATGGAGCTTTCGCGCCAACTTGACGACGAGCGCCGTAAACGCGCCGAAATCACGGCTGAGTTTGCTCGTTTTCGCGATGCGATCGAGCATGCGCCGGTTGAAGACCCGTGGGGCGTGTTGTGGCGCGCGGCATCGCAGATCGTCAGCGACTGGATCGGCTGGGCGCGCGCGAAAATCCCGCCGGACAGCGCGTTCCTGCCATGGTTCGACCGAGCGATTGCCTTGTTGAAAACCGTCGGACGCTTGGCGATTCGCGGCGGCAAAGCCCTCTTCGAATGGGCGACGCCGCGCATCATCGAATTATGGCGGAAGCTGAAGAGCGAAGCGCGGCGTCAGTAAGCAGCGCTTGGTGCGGCGCGCGGTTTCTCGAAGAGGATGATTTTTGAATCGGCGCGGGCGTCATAACGCCCGCGCCGCGCCTCATTGAGCGTTCGGCTTCGCCGTCGCGTCCTTGATGCATTTCTTGGCGAAGCTCGCCTTGGCGGCGCCGGCCAATTTCTTCTCGGCGGCGGCGGCTTCGCACGAGGCGGCGGCGGCGTCCCTCTCGCACTTCTTCATGAAGCTGTTCAGCGCGGAGCCGTGCAGCTTCTTTTCGGTCGCGCGAGATGCGCAGTCCGGAGCCGCCGGCGCTTGCGCGAATGCGGTGGCGGAACACGAAACGCAGGCGGCGAAGATCAAATAGGCGAATGTCGATCTCAACATGTCGTTTCCCCTCAAAAGGCGCGCCGTCACGACTAAAAGAGCCAAAGCAGCGCGACCAGCGAAGCCATGCCAATGGCGTCAAACACTATGCCCTCCCAAGTCGGCCCAATCCATGTTCCCAGCGTGAGAAGGCCAACGCCAGCGACGAGAGCGATAAACGATCCCCGGATTCCGCGGCGCGTCGGCGGTTCGGCCATGACGTCGTCTCCATCGTTGCAAGATGGCGATAGGCGGCCTCCCAATGTCGCTGTCGTCAGTCCGCGGACGCCTCCATTGTGCGAGAAACCGGGATCTTGATCGGATCGGCGATCAAAATCGCCCGCCGGCGCGAGGACTATCAGCTGGCGCAGTATTACCTTGGCGCGGGTCTCGACGGGTCAAGGACCTCGAAGCGGCGCGAGCCTGCGCCAAAGCTTGTCCGCGGCGCGCCACAATTGCCATTGAGTGAGGAAGGGAGCCGCTGATCCGGTCGGGACTAGACGTCGCTTGGGCCTGATGGCGTGGAGCGACGCCTCGTCGTCGCTTTCCGGCCTCATTGCTGGACGAAATTGCCCCCTGAAAGCAGAATTCGCGGTCTGGATTTCGCGCGCAAGTCATACGCCGACGGCGCTCCTTTAGTATTTATACGAGAGGCTTGCCGACACGGTCCTTGGTTCGCCGTGGTAGAGGGCGCCGTTTGAGGTCCAGTTTGATTGGTTGGTGAGATTGGCGGCGTTGAGTTCGAATCTGAGATTGTCGGTGATGC